>JBGTCB010000882.1:0-3291 GCA_041748995.1 Saprospiraceae bacterium
GGAACATGTCTGTTCTTGCGGCCGCAGAATGCAGATTCTGCTCTCTCCTTCTTAACCAGGGAGAGGCAAATTCACATGCCCGACTAAGATTCCAAAAAAGGAAATAGTTTGACTCTGAATAAAAACTGGTTCGAGGCCCGAGGCTATAAAAACACAAACACAAATATGATTACAGCAATTATTCCAAAATTGCCCATGCGGGACAAAACTGCAACAAGGAACTATTACATCAATCAACTAGACTTTCAGGAATTTGGAAGTGCTGATTTTGATGGCTACCTAATGTTGCAAAAAGACAGTCTCCAAATTCACTTTTTCGAATTTAAAGAACTTGACCCAAAAGAAAACTACGGACAGGTCTACATCCGAACGGACGATCTTGATAAATTTTATCAATCATTGTTAGACAAAAAAACAAGCATACATCCAAATGGACATTTACAAATTAAACCCTGGGGACAAAAAGAATTTTCTTTGCTCGACCCGGATAACAATCTTCTGACTTTTGGACAGAATATTTGATTACTAAGGAGGTTGTTGAAGTTTGCTATAAAGCCTATCAATAGCAGGTCGATCGAAGAATTCCGGAAAAATCAGGATTGATAGCGATTGATCACGGCTTTTCAATATCTTTCGTCCGGCATTGAGGCTTAGGAGGCCGTTGAAATACCCAACTTGCGCTGATATTTGTCAGAACACTTTATGTATAAAAAGAACTCAGCCGTTCTCGTCGTTTCTGACTTTGTTGATCCTCAGTCAGTTACGGCCCGGTATCTTCCTTCGTCTCGCCGCGTCAGAAAGCGACGATTTACGGCTTCAGCATCAACCTGAGTATTTCAAAGGCCTCCTGAATGATCTGTAGCCTTTTCAATTTATTTAAAAAACGGCAGGAAACAGTCAGCATTTGTATCCCAGCGTATAATGCCGCTGATTTTATAGTGGACACTGTTCAATCGGTTCTGAATCAAACCTACCACAATTTAGAAATACTGATTTCAGTGGATGCGGGAACCGATCAGACCAACGAAATCATCCAACAACAGTTCCAGGATCGCAGAATCCAACTTTTTACTCAACCAGAGCGGCTGGGCTGGATAGGAAATACCAATTTCCTGCTGTCCAAAGTTAAAACCCCGTACTACTGCATTTTACCCCATGACGACTTAATCGAATCCACTTTTATAAGCAAGTTGCTTGAAAATCTACAGGAGTTTCCCCAGGCGGTCGCCAGTTTTTGTGATATCATCTGCATTGGAAACCATCAGGGAAAAATAATTCAGGAGTCCATCCGGGGAGATGGGGAAATTCGTCTCACCGATTACCTCCTGCATCACTATAATGCGGTGCTCATGCGATCACTTGTACGTACAAGCGGCGCGGAAGATCCCGTTTACATTCGAAGCAATAAAATGCTTGATTTTTCAGCCGATACCATATGGGGCCTCGAGTTGACCATGAGAGGGGAAGTCATCCGTCTGCCGGAAACGTTATACAAAAAACGCTACCAGCCTGGATCCTATCACCATCAATGGCAGTTATGGAACGATCAGGAGATGCTTGATGCCTGGGCAATGCATTGTCAAACCTGTCTAAATTTGACCATCGGACATGAATTTTTCAGGAATCAGACGGAATATCTACATCAATGTATCCAGGATCGTTTCACCCAACAAAAAACAAATCTCTGGCAAACAAAACGCCTGAAACCTTATCTGGAACAGGAGAACATTGTCCAAAATTTTATGGCCAGGCTTAATGAGACTTATGAGCTTTAAACCAACAGCGACTATTATCGGTACAGGAATTCAGGGTTGCACTATCGCATTACAACTTCATAAAAGGGGCTATCATATAAACCTGGTCGATCAAAGTCCGGAAATGTACCGGCAGGCGAGTTTAAATCAGGAGGGAAAAATTCATCTGGGATTTATTTATGCGATGGATTTCAGTCATAAAACGGCGCAGAAAATGCTGACCGATGCCATGATGTTTGCGCCGGTAATGGATAAATTAATCCGAAAAAAAATTGACTGGGAAAAATTGAAATCTAAGAAGTTTAATTACCTGGTGGCCCGAAACTCAATGCTTTCCCCGGATTTTCTGACGAATTATTATACAGCAATAGAAGAGCAGTATCAATTACTTCTCAGGGATGATAAAATGCACTATCTGGGAAGAAGACCTAAACGACTTTTTAACATAAGTAAAGCAACTAACGATCTTTTTAACCCGGATCAAATTCAATCTGTTTTTAACACCGAAGAATATGCAGTAGATCCCGTCCGTATTCGAGAGATATTTATGGAGGAGTTGAGATCTCAGCCGCAAATTACATGTCTGTTGAATCATCTGGTGACCGGAATCACCCAGGATGAAAGCGGATATACAACCTGGTGTCAGGGACCCGATAAAACTATTAAAATTAAAAGCGATATCGTCATCAATGCTGCCTGGAGTGGAAAGCGATCTATTGATGCCTTCATGGGTATAAAGGAGGATGGCATCTGGACTCACCGATTGAAGGCCGGATTTATATTCCGTCCACCGATGCTAAAAAATATTCCCAGCTTTTCAATAGTACAGGGGTCTTATGGTGACTATGTAGAGTATCCGCATAGCAACTATGTTTATTACAGCTGGTATCCGGATTGCATGTTTGGACAATCGTCCGAATTGGCCATCCCCGATTACTGGCAGCAAATATGCGAAGGCAATTTTGAGAAAGAGGCATTTAACTCTATCTCAGAGAAATCCCTCCAGGCCCTGAAAATGATCCTGCCGGATGTTGACCTGGGAAATCCTACCTCTCTCAGAGCCGGGATTATCCTGGCCCGGGGATATCACAGTATAAACGATCCTGAGAGCGAATTACATCAGAGGGCCGATCCTCCGGTTAAAGTCCATCAGGGATATCTTAGTATCAATACCGGAAAGTTTACCAGCGCTCCGAACAACTCCGAAAAATTGATGGAACTTATTTGATTGGAAATCCGTGAAACCGGGATGAATCAATATTTGATCCAGTAAAAACAGCAAAGGGCCAATTCCGTTTTCCGATACGAGACCTCTCTCTTGTTGGCAAAAAGATGACGGATGGATTGATTTTTTATCTTCACCGGAAGAAAAAACGCTCTAATATGAAGTTCACCATCCTGATCAGTCTTTTGTTATCTATCCATTGTCTCTACAGTCAAAATGCTCTTCCCCGGATCCTCCCGGAAAAAGAGCAGGCTGAGATCAGTGATCAGATACTGGAAGATCGTTTTGAAAATCTTTTACCGCAGCTCATGC
>JBGTCB010000883.1:0-3185 GCA_041748995.1 Saprospiraceae bacterium
AGTTTGATATGTCAGACAAAAACTTTCTTTCCTTCTCCGTCATAGATAAGTTTTTTTGTCCGATTGATATTTGCCTTGAGGTAAGGATTGCGAATTGAGTCCTCTGTTAACAAGTCAACCTTTCTCTGAAAAAGCACCTCGAGCTTGTCCCACAGTGAAAGAAGGGCTTCTCCACGGTCGGCAGGATCGTCAATATCAATCTTAACGACAACGTCAATGTCACTGGTCTCGGGGTCAAAATGGTCTGTAATTGACGAGCCGAAAGCATAAATTTTACCCACCTTATGTGATTGGCATAGGTCTACAAACTCATCGTATCTTTCCTTTATCAATGTCATCAAGTCCATGTCCAAAGATACTCATTTTTCTGCAGTCATTTTTTAGGCGGGATTGCATACAACTAGCCTAATATCCTCATGCGATTCAATGATTCTCGAAGAAACCAGGTCTACCAGGCGTATTTAAACGAATTTCAAATTGATTATTAAAAAATCAAACAATGCAGCAAGCCGACCCTGGAGCAACGGTTGCTGTCAGGGGGATGATTTATAAAACTCTAACTGATCGATGCTTTCTACCTCACATCAACAACCTGGTCTGTTCTCCTTCTGCCATAAATGGCTGGTGATAGAATCGTTTGCCGGTAGCTTTGTAAAGGGCATTGGCCAGTGCTCCGAATACGGGTGGATATGCAGGTTCTCCCAAACCTGTAGGATCAATTTCATTTTGCACGAAATGCACATCAATAGCCTTTGGTGCTTCGCTCATGCGGATCAATCGGTATTTGTCAAAATTCTGCATCTCTGGAATTCCCTTTTTGAAAGTCAGATTGCCGAACAACGCTGTACCCATACCATCGACGATTGCCCCCTCTGTCAGATTGGTCGCCGCATCCGGGTTGACAATGATGCCACAATCAATGGCGCAGGTGACTTTTTCCACCTTCGGCTGCCCATTTTCCATTACCAGCTCCAACACGTGAGCCGCATAGCTGTTATGGCAAAAATAGGCGCTAACGCCCCGGTGAACACCGGTCTTTTCTTCTCCCCAGTGTGATTTGTCTTTGACTAGTTTTAGCACTCCGGCATAGCGATCGGCATCATAATCGTTGTTTTCTCCTACCGGATTTGTCTTTGCCCGTTCTAAAAGTTCCAGACGAAATTCAATCGGATCTTTACCTGCTGCCTCGGCCACTTCGTCCAGAAATGACTGTTCAGCCGCCGCCATGAAGTTGGACCTTGGAGCTCTGAATGAGCCAACGGTAATGTTTGAGGCTATGGTCCAATCCTCCGCAAGATAATGGTCTACTGAACCTGCCGGGAACCGGTTTGCGGAAAGTGGACTTTCCGGAATACCTCCGGTTTTCACATGGAAAGCGATCAGTTTATTGTCGGCATTTAAAGCAGCACGATAGGTTGCATGATACGCCGGACGATAAATGCCTGACGTCATGTCGTCTTCACGGGTGTACATGAGCTAAACCGGTGCATTCATTTTCTGTGAGATGAGAGCAGCTTCCACCAGCCAATGGGCGTAGGATCGCCGTCCGAAGCCTCCCCCCAGGCGTGTCATCTGAATATCAATTTTCTCCAGGGGTAAGCCAAGCCGGGCAGACAGGGTTTTTTCGGTATACTCGGGTTTCTGTAGCGGGCCCGCCAGCTCTGCCTTTTCGGCTGTCACATGAGCAAAGAAGTTCATCGGCTCCATGCAGTTATGGGCAAGGAAGGGGGCAGTAAAGGTACGTTCGATCACCAGTGCAGCATCTTTGAAGGCTTTTTCGGGCTCGCCATCTTTACGACGCACATTTGCCGGTCTGGCCGCCATTTCGGACATTTTTGAGAGGTGATCAGAGGTGCTCTCAAGCCCGGCGGGAAAAAGTAAAGTCTGGGTTCCCCCGGAAGTACTCCTTGTTTCATGGTAATCGGAGAAGGGTTCCCATTCAACCTTTAGTGCTTTTTTGGCATTCAGTACCTCCCAGGTGGTCTTGCCTGCAACCACAATCAATTCAGTGAAGGTGCAGGTATCAAAATGTTGCCTTTCGTAATCTTCTCGTAATGTTTTAATCGTGAAAACATCCCGGATACCTGGCATAGCCCTGGCCTCAGAGTCATCCAGCGATTTCAGTTTCATCCCAAAGGCCGGGGGATGCGTAATGGTGGCAACAAGCATCCCTTCCCGATAGTAATCCATGCCGAACAAGGGTTGACCGGTCACAATCTTCTTACCATCTACATTTCTTTGAGAGGTACCAATGATCTAAAAATCCTTCACCTGCTTAAGCTCCACCTCTTCTGGCACCGGCATCCGGGCAGCAGCGGAGGCCATTTCTCCATAACCTGCCGACTTACCACTAATCTCGTGGTGAAGGACACCTGCCCTGGTCGTAATTTCTTCAAGAGGTACCTGCCATGTCTCTGATGCAGATTGTCGCAGCATGTGCCTGGCGGTGGCTCCGGCCATCCGAAGACTCTTCCAGCCCTGCCGGATAGCCTGACTGCCACCGATAAACTGCCGGGTGTATAAAGTCGTATTCAACGGAGCCTGCTCCACGATGACCTTTTCCCAGTCGACATCCAGTTCCTCTGCAACGATCATAGGCATGGAGGTTTTCACATTCTGACCACCTTCCGGATTAGGTGCCAGAATGGTGACCAATCCATTTTCACCAATTTTCAAAAACCCGTTCAGGTCAAACCATTCCCGGGGCATGGTCATTGCATCATTTGGAGCGGATTGACAAGAAGCCAGCCAATTAAACCCAATCATAATTCCACCTCCTGACAAGGCAGACACCTTCAGGAAAGATCTTCGGTTAACGGTTGTTTTTACAAGAGCCATAAGTTGCAAACTTTAGAGTGGCAGGGATTTTACAGCAAGCCTTAAAAGGAGTTTAAAGTTTAATTTTTAGGTGAGCGTCCAAAAGTATCTATTGCCATTTGAAACTAGCCATAACAATAAAGCCTGATTTCTATTCCATTTAAAAAACTTTTTCCATGCCTGAAGTTATTAAAAATAAACGACAAACTGCTTTGGCATGCCGGAGCAGTGTGTATGACAAATTTCACTAATATGTTATCTTGTGAAAAACAAATCATCATGACTAAGTCTCAGCGAACAGAAATGATTTTACAGGAAGTACGAAAAGACATTGAGCAATTCATGTCTGAGGAAGATACGATCACCTC
>JBGTCB010000884.1:0-6058 GCA_041748995.1 Saprospiraceae bacterium
ATTTCACACCCCAACTTACCTATCGCTAACTGATCGCTTCAGCAACGAATTTACTTATCAATACAATGATGGAGGAGGTGATGAGTCGTTTAGCAATGCCTCACCCGATGGGGAATTTGAATATGGAATGACTACACCCTGGAAAGCAGTAGCGAACGCAGCCTGGATTATTGGTAAAAAAGGTTTTATCAGTACGGATATCGAATATATTGATTACGGATTGGCCAAGTATGATTTTACCACTAACAGTGATAATCTCGAGGACCGTCTCTATCAGGATGAAGTGAATGCGGAGATTCGTGAGCTTTATAAAGCAGCCCTGAACTTTAAGCTGGGGGGGGAGTTAGCTCATGAGGGTTTTCGCTTTCGAGCTGGTGCCCAATTACTGGGCAGTGCTTTTGTAGATGATAATTCCTTTCAAACAATTTTTTCTGCCGGAATTGGTGTGCGTGGTAATAAAGCATTCCTTGATCTGGCATTCAGTCATAGCCGAATCAATGACATTTACCTCCCCTACCGGGTAGATAACGCTCCTAATCAATTGGTAGATAATCGACAGGGAAAAAACCAGGTCGTCCTTACCTTAGGCATAAAGATATAGATATCAGCGCAAGTTGGTTATTTCAATAGCCTCCTGCCGTTTAGAGCATAAAAGGCAATTTTCTTCCCTGGTACTAACCAGTCATGGAAATTGCCGCAAAATGCCTGTATCTTAAGACTCCCTAGTATAAAGGGACGTCCTATGCTGAATTCAAAAGCTCTTTTTCTCTTTTTGAGTCTGATTCTACTCACCTGCACCGCATGCCGGCAAAAGGGTGGGATAACCCTTGGTAGCTTACAAGAAACCACTTTTTTGGAAAACCAGGCTCAACAATGGTTGGACAGCACATCCAATCATGGGGTGGCCATTGGTTCTGTCACCTTTCAACAGGACGGACACTTCGCAGATCCGGAGAGCTATGAGCTCTCACTGAAGGATGGCCACTTAAGGATCCTCAGCAATGATTTACCGGGAGCCCTTTATGCAATTGCCGACCTGCAGAACCAGTTACCAAACGGCACCCCATCGCTGGAAAAAACCTTCACTCCAACCTTTCCGGTCAGGGCAATCAAGTTTAACCTCCCATGGAGTGCATATAGAGAGAGTGCCAGCATGTCCCTTCACGAAAAGACCTGCCGGGATCCTGAATTCTGGAGGGTATTCCTGGACATGATGTTTGAAAACCGGTTCAATACCCTTTTGCTATACAACAAACATCCCTTTCCCTTTATGATTAAACTGGATGAGTATCCCGAAGCCAACCCCTTTTCCACTGAGGAGATGCAGCAATGGATGAGTTTCTGGCAAGAACTCTTCCAAATGGCGCATGAAAGGGGGATTGAGGTCTTCATCGTCAATTGGAATATTATTGTTTCTCCCTCTTTTGCTCAGACTCATCAGATTTCTGAATACAACGACACTTCGCAGATTACCCGCGATTACACGAAAAAATCGGTTACCGCCCTGATTAATCAATACCCTGGCCTGGCCGGTCTGGGAGTAACTTTGGCAGACTGGATGAATGGAATGTCGCCGGTTCAGAAAGAAACATGGATCCAGGAAACTTTTATAGATGGAATAAAGGAAGCTAACCGGGAAGTAAAATTTTTACACCGGGCAGTGTTATCCGGTTCTTCCGATGAAATGCGAAAAATATTGGACATCGCAGATTTTGATCAATCCGCGTATGTGGAGGTCAAGTTTAATTGGTCACATGGACATTCAACTCCCGACCTGTTGATTACCCATGCCAGCGAAGAAGGCGAAGTCAATACGGGATTCTGGGATCCGGCTCCGCAAAATTATCACATTCAATGGATGATCCGTAATGAAGACTTTTTTATTCTGCCCTGGGGGGAACCGGAATTTATCCGAAATCATATTCATGCCAATGCACACCCTTTTGTAAATGGTTATCACATTGGCTCGGAGGGTTATATTCCGGCATTAAATTATTTGGATAAATCAGACAATGCTCCTGTTTATGCATTTGAACGACAATGGTTGTTTTACAAATTATGGGGAAAGCTCCTATACGATAAAAATACGGGCGACGATTATTTTGTTGATTTTATAAATAAAAAATTCGCTACAGATCAGGGTATTAATTTATTAAAGGCGTATACATATGCCAGTAAAATGCCCTTAATCCTTGCTTCATTTTTTAAATCGACCTGGGACTACACGTTGTATGCAGAGGGTTTCTTAGCACCTATGTTACAAAGTCGCTACGGCCTTGATGATAAACAATCACCATTTATTTCATTGGAGGAGATCATGAATCATGAGACGCTGGATACCAATTACCTTTCCATCCGGGAGGCATTCGAATATGAACAAAGATCTCATGATCCACAACCCTGGCAGCGGACTCCCGGCATGTTGGCTATGCAATTATTTAATAATGCAGACTCGGTGTTTTATTTTAATGGATTAATCAGAAATTCGGGCTTTGAAAATCCTGATCTTTTGGTTGAAATGGAAGGTTTGGAAATGTGGGCTTATTTATCACGATATTTTGCCCATAAATTAATGGCCGGAACTTTTATGGTCCGCTATGAAACGGAGCGGAATCAAGACCTGGAATCTCAGGTAATTCAACAAATTCAGGAGGCTATTATGGTTTGGCAGAAATTAGCCGACCTTGGAGCAAAAAACTATCGGGAAGTACCTTATTGGGAAGGAGGTGTATTTAATCAGGATACTTTTTACAATAATTTTTCCTGGAAAAAATATAATAAAGATGTTCAAAATGATTTGGAATATATAAAACAAATCACCGGCAAATAGACTCCATCTGATCCATTAGCATACCTTCGTCCATTTGTTGCAGAGCAACTGCCAGGGACTGCTTTAAGCCCAGCAGTTCGGTCAGATCACTCCCCCAAAGATCAATGTCGGAGAGAACAACCTCACTAAAATCCAGCCAGTCAAGATGGCCACTTCGTTTATTCGCCCAGTGAGATTTTAGGATTTCCATGACGATTTCGCTATCGTGAACCGGTAGTTTTTGATCTTGCCAGTTGCCTTCGTAAAACCGTATCATGGCTGCAAAAGTCAACACTAACCCCCTAGGTAAATGACCCGTTTGATGATAATATCCCCAAATACTGGGTAAAATTCGCACCTTAAACTTTGAAATTGAATTCAGAGCAATGCTGCTCAATTTGTGCTCAACAAAGGGATTTCGAAAGCGATCCAGCACATCATTCGCATACGCTTCAAGTTGAGATTTGCCAATTTCAGCAATAGAGGGAATGATCTCATCCCGCATCAACGATTGCAAAAAAGCGAGCAGTGCCCGGTCATTAATGAACTGACCCACCGTGTGAATTTCTGAGAGTAAACCCACTGCCACCATCGCTGTATGACAGCCATTCAACAGCCGGACTTTCTGCAGCCTGTAAGACGAAAGGTCTTTTGTGATGACTGCATTGATGCCAGCCTGCCGGAGAGGGAACTCCTTTTCAAGAAAATCAGGACCCTCGATAACCCATAGATGATAGGGTTCGCCCACCACTAGCTGTTGATCTTCAAAACCAATCATATCCTGGTATTCTTTCAACTTATCCGGTGCCGGCAACCCGGTGACAATGCGATCAACCAACGTATTGCAGAAATAATTGGATACCTGCAACCAGTGGATAAAAGCCTCCCCATGATTCCATTCCCTGGCCTTTCGGACTATGATCTCCTGTAACTTGCTGCCATTAGCATCAATCAGTTCGCAGGGAAGGATCATGCAGCCCTTATCCGGTGCACCTTCAAAATGATCAAACCGCGCCTTGAGAAACACACACAGTTTACCAGGGAAGCTCTCAGGTGGTTGAGATCCGGGGTCTTCTTTATCATATACAATTCCCGATTCAGTCGTATTGGATACGATGATCCGAAGATCCGGCTCACTGGACAGGGCAATAAAACCATCAAAGTCATCATAGGGCTGCACAATCTTTTCTACACAGGTTATCAGTTCTATCTCCTCGACGATTTCTCCCTTCTGATAACCTTTGGTCACTAAATGAAAGAGACCGTCCTGTGCTTTCAGAAGATCGTAGTTTCCTGTCCTGGTGGGTTTCACAATAGCCACCCCTCCCTGGTAGTTACACCGTTCATTCATTCGGTTGACCATCCAGGCTGTAAATGCCCGAAGAAAATTACCTCCACCAAATTGCAGGACATTCAATCTTCGATGACCGTCATCCTGAATATTCTTCCGTATTAATTTTTGCATCCTACGGGACTTTATACAGCAATGATAATTAACTTCCGATTTCCTGGTCCCGACTTCCAATTTATTTAAAGCGGTTTCACCCCTTTGAGGTGCGACACCGCACTTCCGACTTCGGACTTCGGACTTCTGTCTCCGGTCTCCCGACTTCCGTCTCCGGTCTTCGGACTTCTGTCTCCCAAAGCGATGTCACCCCTTTGAGGTGCGACACCGCACTTCCGACTCCCAACTCCCGACTCCCGACTTTCGACTCCCGACTTTCGACTTTCGACTTTGAACTTTGAACTTTGAACTTTCAACTCCCGACTCCCGACTCCCAAGGTATCATCTAAAAATCCGTCTTTATACTGTAAATACTTAGTTTTACCGGAACAATTTGAATCTGGAGGTGATGAAATTAGATAATGTCTCTGATCTCTTAAAAGCTATCGACATTGAACAAATAGAAGTCAATATCTTCCGGGGCTACAACCATGATGTCGGAGCCAACCATGTTTTTGGAGGTCAGGTATTGTCGCAAGCGCTTCATGCCGGTATCCGGACCGTGCCGGCAGAACGTCGTGCACATAGTCTGCATGGGTATTTTATTTTACCGGGAGATCTGGAGCACCCTATTATATATATGGTGGATCAGGTCCGTGATGGAGGGAGTTTTACAACCCGGCGAGTCAAAGCAATCCAACACGGTAAAGACATTTTCATTATGGCTATCTCCTTTCAAACCGAGCAGGAAGGATTGGAACATCAGGTTGCGATCCCGCAAATTGTTCCTCCCGAAGACCTGCAGTCCGACCAGGATCTTTTGCTTCAGTTTGCTGACCGCTTGCCGGAGAGTTTCAAGCGATTTTTACATCCAAGACCTATTGAATTCAGACCGGTAGATCCTTTCAATTTTATCCTGCCCGAAAAGCAGAAACCTTTGAGGTATGTCTGGTTTAAGGCGAAGGGCGATTTTGATGGTGATCAGACGGTGCATCAACGTCTGTTGGCTTATGCCTCAGATTACAACCTCCTGACGACTGCTATTCAACCGCATCAGGATAAGATTCAGATTCATCAGATTCAATTGGCCAGTTTGGATCACGCGATGTGGTTCCATCGTCCATTCAGGATGAATGAGTGGCTGCTCTATGAGGTGGACAGTCCCAGTGCAAGCAATGCCCGGGGATTTACAAGAGGAAATATTTTCAGGAAGGACGGTACTTTGGTTGCATCCGTGGTGCAGGAAGGGTTAATCCGGCCAAAAAGAAAATAGGAGGGTAGTGGCAATCATAGATTTTTACCGAATAAGCCGGAAGGGGCCGGTGGTTTCCCGTTAGACCGCTTCCTTGCCTTACACAACTAGCGTCATTTGAATTTTCCAATGACTTCATCCTTCATCAAATCAACCCATTCTGCATACATTATACCGGATGGATGCAACTGATCGGCGGCTACTAACTCCGGTCGGATGAGAACCAACCTGGAAATTGGAGTAATATCAAAGTAGGTTATATTATATTGATTGGTAATTTCTCTATTTACTTCATTATAAGCATCCAGCTCCTGACTGATTTTCCCGGGATCCTGTTTCTGCCCAAAAGGCGTATAAGCATAGTCAGGAATCGAAACAACAAATACCTTGTCCATTTCTCCGCCGGCAAGCTCAATAGCTATCTCGAGGAGATTCCTGAAATTTGTTTCGTATTGCTCAAACGGTTTGTTCCGGTATTGATCATTAACTCCAATCAGGAGTGATACTAGAGAGTATGGTCTTTGCTGGTGATCAGCTTCACCCATTGCCCGGG
>JBGTCB010000885.1:0-1971 GCA_041748995.1 Saprospiraceae bacterium
AATTCAAGATCAAATTCCGGTTGCAGCAATTAGTGACATTTCAATTACAGCAACAGAACTCAGTGGAGGAATGTTTGATAAACAAACTGGTCAGGTCAGGTGGGACATGGATTTACTGCCGCAGGATCAAAAGGAGATTATTATAAGTTATGAAGTTAAGTATCCAAAAGGAGAAAGTTTGATTCTGGAGTAAAATGTAGAGGAAGAGTACAAGCATGGCAGCCGTATTAAAGACGGCCGATCACTTATAGAGGGAGTGTCGATCTGTGCGGTTTATGAAAATTCATCCACAACAATATATCATAAGGTACTAATTTTATTTATTCTGTTATTCTCTCTGATAAACTGTAAAATTCGCATACCTGGCAGCACGTGTATACATATGCCTTATACCTATTCTTCCTTCCGTAACCGGATCAAAACCGGAGGTATCCCAGGAGAAAAATCTGTCAACATTCTTTTCATTATTTTCCACCCTGAGCAGAAGGCTTTCACCACTTTTGATTACCGTAAAATGATAGGTAATCCCTGGTTTAAACAATCCCGTATTTAAATAATCCGGTGTAAGGCGGGTATCCCTGCCAAAATTGCCGCCCCGGGGGACAGGATATCTGCGGGCCCTTACATAATCAGTTTCCGGGTTGTCTTCCACAGGATATGCTGCGTAACTGATATGAAGCAGATTCATATTTAAAAAATACCGGTTCATATAAGGCACGATTCTCAGATCAGACCACCTGGTAATGTCCTTGTGATAAGGTTCTTCTCCAACTCCTGTAGCTAATATATATAAAATATTGACCGCGTAATTAATATCATCCAGACGGGTATAATCAAACTCTATTTTTACATCACCCTCAAACTCCTTTTTAGTCCATAAAACATTATGGGAACCGTTATCTCCCCTTATCGGTCCTGCTGAAAAAACCATTCCAAGAGGGGTATCTTTGACATACCCTCTTTCCCCATCCAAAAACCAGTGCTGAGTCCAGTCAGTTTTGGAAGCTTTAAATGATGTTTTCCAATTCACATCATTTAACTTATTAAATAATTGAATTTCTGTTGGTTGGGCATCAGCAAAGGATAATATTGCTATTTTAATAATCAAAGTTAAACACAGCATTCCGCTAATATTAGTCATAGGTATTTATACATTTCAAGATTTAATTTCAAAGAATTTAGTCTATTCATGCGGAGCTGTATCATCAAAACTACTCCATTTTCAGGTCAGCGGTTTATTGAGCATTTTCTTTTTCCACAAAATTATTAGCGATTATTTACTCCATCGGCTCCGGAAACCATACCTGCTCAAACTCCTTCTTCAATTGCTTCAATGTTTTCTGATGCTTTTTACTATCGGTATAATGTCTGGTTTCAAAGGGATCCAGGTTCAAATCGAGTAACTGTTCCTGAAATTTAACCATGTCATACTGAATGTATTTGTAACCATCTTCATGCACTACCATTCGCCCCACTTCACTTTCCACACCTAAGGTTTCGCGCCAACCTTGTCGATTTCCTGTAAAAAGCAAACGCATACTACGTCCCCTTGGGTCAGCTACCCCTTCAACGCCGGCAAAATCACAAACCGTAGGTAGCAGGTCCAGGCCATTGGATACCAGACTTACACTGTCAACCTGTCCTGCAGGAATATAACCTTTCCACATGGCCATGAAGGGAATATTAGCAGATTCTTCGTACAAGGTGGATTTATGCTCCATGCGGTGGGAGGCATCATTATCACCATGGTCGCTGGAAAACATCACCAGTGTATTTTCTTCCTGTCCACTAGCAATTAAAGCATCTAAAATAATCTGCACTTGTGAATCCACTCGTTCTGTAAGCCGGCAGTAGGCATAACGATGCATCCGCCAGTCTTCATCAGTGTATTGCTCCCGCGCCTTTTTCCGGAAAGGGCGATTATTAATCAATCCTTGCAATGCTTCCGGCTCGTCTTCCTGGGGCTCCAGA
>JBGTCB010000886.1:0-2683 GCA_041748995.1 Saprospiraceae bacterium
GTTCTATGAAGTGCCGGATGCTCCTGCCCTTTTCGTCGTACTCGCAATACTTCTCGATTGTCTTTCCACAGTAAAGACAAAAATCGCGACCGTCCATCAGTTCCGTGACGTGACGTTTCTCCCCTTCGCGATAGCATCCAATGCAATATTTTTTTCTTCTACTTGAAGCCTGGTCTGCTCAAAAATCTCCGTTTGAATGGCTTCTCTCTGGGTGGAGTACAATTCTTCCGGCAGATATTTACCAATAACCTCCCGGGTAGCGGATCTGACCTGGGGTTTGAGTATACGGTTTAAATAGTCAGGACCGACCTCGTCATGAAGGTATCCGATCTTATCGATCACCGGATAATAAAGGAAGGAAAGTTCAATTTCGATCTGAAGACCGTTTCTTGACAACACCTGCAGTTTTTCATAATCTTCCTTGATACGCACATCGTAGATATACATCTTATTCCAGGGAGCCACTATGTGAAATCCCTGATCAAAGAGTTGATCTTTCATCAAGCCCCCACTAAATCGCTTAAATAAAACACCTTTTTCTCCTGGATCAATAGTAAGAAAAGTTGTATTGGTTAATGCTAGAAATGCCATCAAAAAAAGAAAGCCAATGATAGCCAGTCGCATTACTTTAGGTTGATTCATGCTAATTCAATTTATTTATTAGTACAATAAAAATATCACTCATAAGGTTTCAACAAAGGCGGAAGATAGGATAAAACTCATAACTCTTAAGATCAATTAGGTGGTTTATCCGATAATAAGTGTTCAGCCATCTTAAGCATTTCATCAATACTCTGGTCCTCCATACATCTGAAGTGACCCTCAGGGCAGGTACTAAAACCTAGTTTAGAACAAGGACGGCAGGACAAACCAGCCACCTCTGAAATTTCAGCCCGCTGTGCCATAGTATTGGGAAGCAAGGGTACCATTCCAAACTCTGGTACCGTATTACCCCAAATAGAGAGGATCGGTTTATGAAAAGCAGCCGCGATATGCATTAAGCCAGTATCATGGGTCATCACCAGTTTTGCATGTCTTATCATTCGGGCACTATCCGATAAAGACAACTGTCCACACAGATTTTGAACATGCCCGACCTGACTCGCAATAATAGCACCCGAGGATATATCATCTTGCCCACCTAGCAGGTATATTGGCAGTTTTATCTGACGGCACAATGCAGATATTTTTTCTGCCGGCATTCGTTTAGTTTGGTGAGTGCCTCCAATTGCATAACATACAAAAGGAACCCGGGGCAGCTCAAAATCAGTTGCAGCCGGACGCATAAAGTAGTCCAGACCGACACCATCATATGCAACACCCAAAGGTCTCAATGCCTTAATATACCGATGAACAATATGGTCTATCTCTTTGGGTAGGCTCTTAAAGTTGACGAACAACCATTTTTTCAGATTGGCCTTGTCGAAGGTTAAAGCCAACTTCTTTAGCCTTATTTGTAGTTCCCAGGTACGAAGATTTTTGTGAAGATCGATGATATAATCATATTTCTCTAAATGTAATGGTCCAATAACCTCCCCTATTTTCTTCCTGATAGTGTACACCTTCTTCACATATGGGTTTGTCTGCATGATTTCGGCAAAACCTTCCTTTGTCAGGTAATGTATTTCTGCTCCGGTTTGCTGGTGGAGACAGCGTACGACAGGCGTGGTCAGTACAATATCTCCAATGGAACTAAACCGAACGATCAATATCTTCATTATAACTATATACTGTAACCCGGATTAGACATTAGTAGACATTAGATTATCTATTAGGAGGTAAAACTGCTGCAAATACGGGCACATAAGCCCTTGTTGATTCTCACCATGATGGTGACCATGTCTGCGAGTCAAAAAGCGCTTGGAGCACCCTGACGGCATTCGCATCAGGGCCTAGCCCGTCTTTATTGCATTTTTACCTCTCACTACGAAAACCCAATGAATAATCCGGGTTTATAGATGCATGTGACCGGTGACTACTTTCTGTTGATGCTTTTGGCTTAGTGATTCCTTTAGCTGCAGGTCTGTCACTTTCATTTCAAAGGCTACCTGTCCGGCAGCCAGATCTGCTTTGTCGTCTGCTGAAAGATTTTTCCATTTTTCAAGAGACCGGTTCTCAAAGCAAGGTGACATTCTCTCCACTAAGTCGAACACGCGCTTCTGATCATGAATAATCTTGCAATTCCCATAAACATGGATGGCCTGGTAACTCACCGTCTCTTCATGCTCACCAACATCAGAGAAAGGTGAAACATAGGCAGGAGGCTCCTGAAAAATCACCAGGCTTTCTTCAAATTCCAGATGCTTCCATTGCTTGTTGGTTTTAGGCAGGTGAGCATACAAGCATAGCTGTCCTTCGCATTCGCTCACCAAAAAGGGCAAATGGGTCGCCACCGGTTTATGGTGGTTGATTGTCACCAAGGTTGCAAATGGATATCGCTTCAGATATTTAAGAATATCCGGCTCCGGAGATTTTATAGAAAATGGCACGCTGGTTTTTTTCTTACTAAAAGTTGCAAAGGTCGAAAATATACCGGACCAGTGCTGAAAATGTTTTTAGTCCTTAAAGACTTTGATTACAACCTTGCCAGGTGTATCTCCAAACCTCTTAAAGCAAGCTAAATTCGAATCAAAAATCAATGAATGACCAGAAATTCATCTTGAGCCACTAAAGCTATGAAGCC
>JBGTCB010000887.1:0-7689 GCA_041748995.1 Saprospiraceae bacterium
GGGGTTGCTGTTGCTGTTTTTGCTAAGGGCAAATTGTGGTCTCAGGGATTTGGGTACAGTGACCTCGAAAACAAGGTTCCCGTATTACCTCAGGTTTCCAGGTTTAGAATAGGTAGTATCTCCAAAAGCCTCACCGCTGTGGCATTGGCTCGTCTCTATGATCAAGATAAACTCGACCCGGAGGCAGAACTTCAAGAATACACAACTAAATTTCCCGATAAAGGCCATCCTATCCTTATCAAGCAATTGGCCGGACATCTGGCAGGCATCAGACATTATCAGGGTGCAGAATTTCTAATGAACAAAAGATATAATACCGTTCAGTCGGCTTTGACAATTTTTAAGAATGATCCATTAGTCTCTATACCAGGAGAGCAGTATAGTTATTCATCGTATGGGTGGAATTTACTAAGTCTGGTGATAGAGGAAATAACCCGGCAATCCTATCTTCAATATATGCAGGATTCCATCTTCCTGCCATTGGAAATGCATCAGACAGTTCCTGAATATGCAGAAAATATTATCCCTGGTCGGGTCGGGTTCTACCAAAAACAAAATGAGAAGATCATAAACTGTCCTCCGGTGGATAATAGCTATAAATGGGCAGGAGGAGGTTTTCTATCTACTGCCGATGATTTAATGAAATTTGCCCGGGCGCATCTGGACCTGAACTTCTATAAGGAATCGACCTTTGAATATTTCACTACGCCGCTCCTCACTAACTCGGGTGAAAGCACCGGTTATGGATTAGGCTGGAGAAAGGCCACCGATGAATTTGACAGAACCTGGGTGGGTCATAGCGGAGGGTCCGTCGGTGGAACCAGCATCATGATGATTTTTCCCAGTCATAAAGTCGTAGTGATATTACTCACAAACTTTTCACAGGCTAACATCGGCAGGCTTTCCCTGGAAATAGCCCATGCTTTTATGTCTGAATAGTTTGAACATAAGTTCAGGCCTTTTTACCAGCTGGTGCTTTCTTGACTGACTTTTGCTTTTTTACCGCAACAACAGGAGCAGGAGCAGCTACTTTATGTTGCCGGCTGTTACCATATGATCCGATTGTAATTTTTCCTCTTTTCGTCTTCTTATCACCTTTACCCATTTGTAAGTCTGTTTTTAAATTGACTGCAAATATAGTAGGCTTTCCTTTCTGGGGCAAGAAAACCTTTTCTTCTGTCCAATAGGCTGTTGAACCGGGATCCTTAATACAAAAGTGGTTGTAGTTATAATAATCTAACTTGGAAGTGCTGAGGAAGAAGCCTAGGTATAAACTGGTGTGAGAGAACCCTTCCGGGATAGATCCGAATGATTTTATCATGTATAAAAGCCTGGATAACAATGTCTTAAAAACAAGTTAGATGGGATTATTCATTGGATTTTCGTCATGAAAGGCAGAAGTGCAATAAAGACGGGCTTGGCCCTGATGCGAATGCCGTCAGGGTGCTCCAGCGGTTTTTGAGGGCATGAATGAGCTATTTGTGCCTCTAAGGCACAACGAAGATCTGGTAGATCTTCGAGCGAATGAACCGCTCGCGGATGGGAAAGCATGGTCACCATCATGGCGAGCATCAAAAATCGATGATGTGCCCGTATTTGAAGCAATTCTGCCTTGTAATAGAAAGTCTAATGCAATTATCCCGGTTGAAATATTCAGGTCGATTTGAAGCCGTAAATCGACGTCTCTGGAGCGGCCAGACACAGAAAGACTACTGCCTGCTAACGCACTTTTTTCGGATTATCACAAATCCTCCTGGCTAAGGAATGCCTGTATGTCATCGTAAGTAAACCGGCAATCAAGACTAGCCATTACAAATTCATGATCCGTATGCACAATGACCAGGAGGTTACGGATAAAATCTTTATACTCACGGACATAGATTTCGACCTTTTCCATGCCATCCCGGACCATAGCCAGTGATTCGTATCCGTCAGTTTTTATGTCCCAGATGAGATTATCGACATCTTGTCTGGGTATCGAGCAATCGTCTTCTGAATACAAAATACGAGCCCTCCTGGATTTTCTGACCAAAGACCTTGTTGCGGGTTCTTCAATAAACCAGCTTCCGATTTTGATCAATGCTCCACCTACTTTTATTTTGAAAGCATTGTCTCTGAGTCCATGACTGGCATAAAAGTCATCGATAGCATCGGTCTGAGCAAATATCAGACAGGGTGTTAGTGTAAGAAAAAATAGTACAATTGCTTTCATAGGTTCTTTATTTATTTTCCCAAAAAATTATTAGAATTTGGTTTAAGAGCAGGAAAAACTGTTAGTGTTTTTCCAGTTTATCGAGGTGTTTTACGCCTGGCACATCAATACTCTTACTTAGTTTTCCCACGGTTTTAAGGTCTATGATGCCAGTCAGGTCCAACAATACAAAATCATTAGCTCCTCCCACCAGGAGAACCAGCTGACTGATAATATTGGGATTATTGCCTTCCTTCACCATAAAACGGACATTTTCACCCTGATCCCGCACAGTGAGGAGTTCTTCAAATCCATTCTTTGAGATTCTGGAGAAGGCATCATCGTAAAGTTTAGTTCCATCACCTTCATCTTTAACCAGAATACGCAGACTTTTTATACCCTTCACCAACTGCATGATTTCTGCACTTTCCGGGTCATCGATGTCAATATGTGCCAACATTTGAAACATCTTCGGACTAATGTTCACCACGGTAAAATCCGGATCATCCTGATGATCATTGAAAAACTGGTCCAAAGCACTGGTTTGAGCATATAGGGCTACTCCAAGTATTGAAAGACAAATGGATAGTATTAATTTTCTAGTTGTCATGATATTATTATAATTTTGAATATTTAGTTATTGATAATTTTATCCAGCGGCTCCATTTTCTCCAGAGATTCAGCAGCGGTAGTCACACCTTTATTCATTTTTATGGAAACATATAGCAGCGCTTTTTTTACTTCTGCATAAGCTTCCTCGGGAGTATCATAGGTATCTTCAAAGGCATATTGCGTTGTCTGTTCTGTACTGATTTTATTGTTGATAAAAAAAACGGCAAGAAAGATTGCAATAGATGCAGCAATGCTAATTAACCACCTGATATTGACAATTTTACCCTTAATATCTTCCACAGGAGGTTGAACTATGGAACTCTCCATCCGGATGTGTCTGGCTTCTTCAAAAAATGCAAATAATGGTATAAATGGAGCAAATTCATCGGTGACCTGGCTGGAAACAAAATATGAACTTAATTCTCTTTCTTCTTCAAGCGATGTTTCACCCTTCCAGTATTTATCTAGTAACTCTCTGATCTTAATTTCTTCCATAACCGGATGATTTTAATAATTCTTTCTTTAAAAAAATTCTTGCTCTGTGTACACTCACTTTCACCTGATTGATTGGCACGTCCAATAGATCGGAGATTTCCTGATACGTGTAACCTTCAATCTCTCTCAGTTGGATAATACTCTTTTGCTTTTCCGGTAGTTTATCGATGATTTTGCCGATATGATTCAACATATCCCTGCTGGTGGCCTGTTGTTCCGGTGAAGCACTTCCCTCCACAAAATCAAATCCCTCCGGTATTTCAGTGAGTTTTTTATGCTTACTCCTGGTTCGATCAATCGATAAATTTCTTGTCATTGTCATGCACATCGCTTCTATGCTGGACCAATTCGTCCAGTCCTCCCTTTTGTCCCAAACTTTCACCATGATATCTTGCACGATATCTTCAGCTTCCTGACTATCCTTAACAATTCGCAAGGAGAACCGGTAAAGTTTATCTTTCAGTGGTAAAACTTCGTTGGTAAACGTCTGTAAACTCATTACACTGGCTAGACGTTGATACTTGAGAGAATGTTACATTCGTTCTTAGGATTCTTGCAGTGATTTATGAATTGGAAATACTGGCGGATTAAAAAAATTGACAAGCTACTTTTGGCGGAATTCATTCCTCCTTTTGTCACTGCGTTTCTTATTGCCATGTTTGTATTGATGATGCAGTTTCTCTGGTTGTATATTGATGATATAGCAGGAAAGGGCATCGGTTTGTTTGTGTTGGCCGAGATGATTTACTATATGGCATTGTCCCTCATTCCAATGGCTTTGCCTATTGCCATTCTCCTTGCAAGTGTCATGGTGTATGGTAATCTTGCTGAGAAATACGAACTTCCCAGTTTGAAAACGGCTGGCATTCCTTTGCTACGGGTCATGCGATCTTCTATGGTTTTGGCTGCCCTGATATCCGTGTCTTCATTTCTCTGCTCCAATTATGTGATTCCGTACGCGAATCTGAAAATGCGATCAAGGCTGTACGATATAAAAAAACAGAAACCTGCTTTATACCTGGAAAGTGGCGTTTTTAACGATGACTTTCAGGGTACTTCTATCCGGATCGGAAAGAAATATCCGGATAATAAAACCATCGAAGAGGTAATGATTGATGATGATGTGAAGAATCAGCGCAACGAATTTAACATGATCCGGGCGGAAAAAGGCCAGATGTTCGTCACTCCTGACAAGCGCTTTTTCATTATGCAGTTGGAAGACGGTTATCAATATCAGAAAGCAGAGCCAACCAGTATACGGAGTCAGCATCCATTCATTAGAACTAAATTCAGAGAATGGTCTAAAACTTTTGACCTGGGTGAATTTGATCTTAATCGGACCGATGAAAATCTCTTCAAAAGCTACCATGCTATGTTGAGTACCAAACAACTTGCAGAAGGCATTGATACGATCACAGATCGGATCATAACTATGCAGACTGATCTCCGATCTGATTTCTGGGATAAAATGCAATTCTTCAACTACAAACCAGAACTGGATTCCACCAACCGGAAACGATTGGCCAACCAGGAAGATAAACTGGCTGGTGATGCCGGATTTTCACCGGATTCCACAGCGCATAATCTATATGCTGACTCCAGTAGCCGCTCAATTATGATATCTGGATCGGATAGCCCGGGTCTGTTGATCAACAAAAACCGGCCTGTTCCGAGACCGACTTTTAGCCTTGATGTGGTGATTCAACAGCCTTATCTGGATTCATTGATGTCAGCTGTAAGTGTAGTAAATACCTTTGGTGCGGATAAAAGACCTATCTATCTGGAGAACGCCCGTAATCTTGTTCGTAGCAGTAAAAATGTTCATTACGAGTATAAGCAGAAAGTCCGCAATGAAATCGAGCGCAAACAACGATATGTTTATCAGCTTCATTCCAAGTATGGCTTTGCAGTGGTATGTTTCATCTTTCTGTTTGTAGGAGCTCCTATGGGAGCCATTGTGCGAAAAGGAGGATTTGGAATACCCTTATTAGTTGCCATATTCTTTTTCATGTTTTTTGTCGTACTGACCAAGGTTTTTGAAAAACTCTCCCGAAGCAATAGCCTGGATGCTTTGATTGCAGCCTGGTTACCCTGTATAATTTTGTTTCCCATTGGTCTCTATCTGACCGTCAAAGCCATGAATGATTCTAAAGTACTAAACTTCGATCCGGTGTCCATTTGGATTACCAAAATGTTCTTGAAACTGCCTTTTACGGGATCATACCGGAGTTGAGGGAGAAGAATTTTACTTATACCATCGATCAGATCCACTACCAATCACCGGTGTTTCACTTTTTTGTCAAAGCAGCCCGGAAACTTCTTTATTTAAAATCAGTTCAAGAACCTATAGAGACGAATAAATAAGCGGCTAAGACCTTATTTTTCTGATCATGGATGAAGGTGTTTCTTCAGAGCAATATATGAAGTCCCGTTAGAATAATATCTTACTTCGATGAAAGACATTGATATTGCCAGGACCATAAGGTTAAAACCAATTACGCTGATTGCACAACAAATCGGACTCGATCCCGAACAGCTCGAATTATATGGAAAATTCAAAGCAAAGTTACCGCTGGAACTTGCCAAAAAGGCAGATTACTCCGATAAAAAGCTGGTTCTGGTATCGGCAATTTCTCCCACCCCGGCAGGCGAGGGTAAAACCACCATATCTATTGGACTAAGCGATGCCCTGAATTTGATCGGACAGCAATCTATCGTCGTTTTGCGCGAACCCAGCCTGGGACCGGTCTTTGGAATGAAGGGAGGAGCTACCGGCGGCGGTTACGCACAGGTGCTCCCAATGGAAGATATCAACTTGCATTTCACCGGTGATTTTTCGGCGATTGAAAAAGCACACAATTTGCTGGCTGCATTAATTGATAATAACTTGCAGAGTCGTTCGCGTTCACTGGGTATTGACCCCCGTACAGTGATGTGGAAGAGGGTCATGGATATGAATGATCGTGCCTTACGTGATACTATAGTAGGTCTCGGTGGCCCTACCGGGGGGATGCCCAGAGAAACTGGATTTGACATAACGGCAGCGTCGGAGGTTATGGCAATACTTTGTCTTTCTGAAGATCTGAATGACCTGAAGAAACGCCTTGGCCGAATTTTTATCGGCTACACTTTTGATAAGAAACCCATTTATGCGGCCGATTTGAAGGCACCAGGTGCTATGGCTGTGCTGTTGAAAGATGCGATCAAACCCAATCTGGTGCAGACAGGAGAAGGCAATCCTGCAATCATTCATGGGGGCCCTTTTGCAAATATTGCTCAGGGAACCAACAGTGTGATTGCAACCCGTACGGCACTGTCGTTGTCCGATTATGTAGTTACGGAGGCTGGTTTTGGTTTTGATCTTGGAGCCGAGAAATTCCTGGATATTAAATGTGTATCCAGTGGTCTTTCTCCCAGAGCTGTTGTCCTGGTAGCCACGATCAGGGCCTTAAAATACCACGGTGGAGTTTCCCTAAAAGATCTTAAGGTTCCTAATCTCAAGGGTTTGAAAAAAGGACTGCCTAACCTGGACAAACACCTCGAGAATATGTACAAGTTCAGGTTAAAGCCGATTATTGCCATTAATCATTTCAGCAACGATGCTCCAGAGGAAGTCGAATTGCTCCAGGATCACTGTCGTGCATTAGGAGTGCCTTGCGCCGTCTCTAAGGGTTGGGAAGAGGGTGGTCGTGGAGCCATTGAGCTAGCGCAAAAAGTTGTGGACATTGCTGATCAGAATCATCAAAAATTTGCACCCTTGTATGACTGGGACTGGACTGTACAGCGTAAAATCGAAAAAATTGCAAAAGAAATTTACGGAGCCGAAGCCATTGACTATACGAGTCAGGCCAGGCAGGATCTTAAAAAGATCGAATCACTGGGATTAGAGAAATTACCGGTTTGTATTGCCAAGACACAGAAATCTCTTTCTGACAATCCCAAATTACTGGGCCGACCGGAAAATTTTGTGGTTACCGTGCGTCAGATAGAAATTGCTTCCGGTGCCGGATTCCTCATCCCAATTACAGGAGAGATTATGCGGATGCCCGGATTGCCGGAAGAACCGGCGGCTGAACAGATCGATATTGATGCGAATGGTCAAATTACTGGTTTGTTCTAATGCTGCATCGCACTTATAGATCTGGGTGATCAATTTTCATCACCCTTTTCGAATCTCCTCCATTGACTCTGTGTATTCGCTTCTCTATCTGCTAATAACTGTACAACATCTCAGTGCATTTGCATCAAATCAATGGACTGACCCGAATCAGATTATCTTTGTCCAATTATCAGGAGATATATGCAAGCTGGTCAGGTATTTTTGATTACTCCACCGTTTACTCAAATTAATACCCCCTATCCCGCTACGTGCTACCTGAAAGGATTCTTAC
>JBGTCB010000888.1:0-5775 GCA_041748995.1 Saprospiraceae bacterium
AAGCTTCTTCTTCAAAGGGGCAGGAATGGTTGGCAAGCGGTAAAGATTTCTTTAAAAAACTAACACCGAAATTAAGTGTTGGTACAGATCCTCATTCCGATTTCACCTTAGGTTTTGATTGGAAAGAGCTCGACAAAAACAGTGATGAAGTGTTGAATCTACCCGAAAACATTGCTAAAAAGAAAAACATAAAATTCATCATTTGCCTGGATGAGTTTCAAAACCTCAGTTCATTCAACGATTCATTGAATTTCGAAAAAAAGTTAAGAGCTAATTGGCAACGTCACAAATCCGTTACCTACTGCCTGTTTGGAAGTAAGCGACATATGATGACAGAAATATTTAACAATCCCTCGAAACCATTTTATCGTTTTGGAGATATTATCATGTTGCAAAAAATAGACACGGAAGAATGGCAGGCATTTATTATTGAGGGATTTGAAAAAACAGGCAAACAAATTGAAAAATCAACCGCATTGCTTATTCCGGTGGTGATGAAAAACCACTCATGGTATGTGCAACAATTGGCTCACTATACCTGGAATTTAACTTCTAAAAAGGCCACCGTAAAGCAATTAAACAATGCATTGTCAGAATTAGTAAATGCCAATACACCACTTTACCAACGTGAAATTGAAATCATAAGTACAACTCAACTAAACCTCTTAAAAGCCATATCCAAAGGCGAAACTCAGTTTACCAGTGCTGACGTAATGCAAGACTATGCACTTGGTACTCCAAGAAATGTGAGTAAAAATAAAACGACTCTTATTAATAACGACATTGTCCATGAAGTAAATGGAGCTTTTGAATTTTTAGATCCCGCTTTTGAGTTGTGGTTCAAAAAACAATATTTTAATCAACCTTTTCTAATAAAAACATGAGCATCACAGGAGGCGCAATAAAATAAATCAGAGATATTTTCCGGAAAGATCCGGGCTAGAGTGGAGACGTGAGATCTCATAAAGGGCTCATTATGGACTCAAAAGGGCTCAAAAATAAGAATTGAGAAGCCCCACAGCAGTAAGCGACAAAATACTTTTCTGCAAGCACAAAGACCTACCCTGCCACGAATAACCAACCTAACCGACGCATATCATGCAACGATAAACTTTGAAATGCAGCCAATGAATGGTATATTCGTTGCAGAATATGCAACAAATGAAAGCATATATACATCAGCTTGATCACTGGCCAGATTTCACCTGGAGACTGGATGAGATCATAAACTTACTCAGTGAAGTAAGAAACCGGCAGGGTCTTATACTGGGAAGAATGGAATCGTTAGGATTCGATTTAAGAAACGAAGCAACTCTTGAAACATTAACCCTTGACGTCTTAAAATCATCTGAAATTGAAGGTGAATTATTAAATCCGGACCAGGTTCGTTCCTCGATTGCCAGAAGATTAGGGCTGGAAATAGGAGGTTCTGTTGAGTCAGACAGGAATGTTGATGGGATAGTCGAACTGATGCTTGACGCAACTCAGAATTGTTTAAAGCCGTTAACCGCAGAAAGGCTTTTTGACTGGCATGCTGCACTCTTCCCGACAGGAAGAAGTGGAATCCATAAAATAACCGTTGCAGACTGGAGATCAGATTCAACCGGCCCCATGCAAGTTATTTCAGGAGCCATGGGAAAGGAAAAGGTTTATTTCCAGGCACCGGATTCGCATTTGATAGCATCAGAAATGAAACGGTTTATAACCTGGTTTAATACAGAAAATGAACTTGATTTAGTATTAAAAGCGGCTATAGCTCATTTATGGTTTGTTACTATTCACCCATTTGACGATGGAAATGGTCGTATAACCAGAGCCTTGACCGACATGTTATTAGCGCAATCAGACAGAAGTTCACAGCGCTTTTACAGTATGTCAGCCCAAATCAAAATTGAAAGAAAACAGTATTACGAAATACTTGAAAAAACACAAAAAGGAAGCCTTGACATAACCGACTGGATTAAATGGTTTTTAAGTTGCCTGATAAACGCACTTAAAGCGACGGATACCATTTTAAACCGGGTTTTATTTAAGGCCGATTTTTGGAATAGACATACCAAAACTATCATTAATGAAAGACAGGAGAAGTTGCTGAATAAAATTCTCGATGGATTTGAAGGAAAATTGACATCATCAAAATGGACAAAAATTGCGAAATGTTCAAAAGACACCGCAATCAGAGATATTAACGATTTGATAAACAAAAACATATTAAAGAAAGAAGAGGCAGGAGGAAGAAGTACAAATTACGAATTAAAATAAATAAAATAAATACTAAACCGTTACACCGAAGTCCTTCGCTCGGATCGTAGAGCCAACAATTAAAGCGCAGTTAAACGTAATCTGGTAAAGATTGCATCCTTTTTATACCATTGGGTATTATACCAAGTAGTATAAAATTAATGAAAGATTCTCCATATATATGGTACAACAGTAAGTACTCATGCATTTACCAACAGAGATAATGAAATTAAAAAGCTTACTGCTAATCCCTTTGTTGACAAATCAGACCACCGGTTGGCTCTCTCGTTAGTAGTGACGTGTATTCAACGATGTTCGCACGAGAGCAAGAATCTGCTCAGCGACCTCTCCCAAGCCTCGCATCGCATCAGCGCTTAACTGCTCCTGCTGTGCTCGAGTAGCGACGAGCGCTCTGGTGACGTCATCTACGAGGATGCTGCTGGTATGTCCTACGGACAATCGTCTACCCAGGTCCCGAGGTCAAGACTCGATGAGATTAGCGATCGCGGCGCGAGTTGCCAGACCTGGAATCAACTGTTGATAAACAAAGTCTCTACCGAGGAGTTGATCTTCGTCGGCATCCTGCACCTCGGCTGGCCATGCCGCCAGGAGGTTCCTCAATTCCGCATCTCTAATAAGATGCAACCTTCCAGATGCAAGAAGTGCATTCACCGCGGCTATCGGAATATCGGCAGTGCGCCACGCCAATGAAGCACCAAGCAACGTATCCGGCACCTCCAGGACTTGACCGGAAGGCGATACCTGTAACAGTTTAAACAGAGCACCCGAGCGCACTGCCAGCCGTTGATGCCCAGCTGCCGCCGTGCGGATTGCTTCAACGTTGCCGGTAAACTCGGCCTCCAGGACGACGAGTTGGAGCATTCCCTCCTTTCGTTCAAGCCATCGGTCCCAAAGCGCGTCCAGCGAAAACGCTATCAGAATGCCAACGACGACCACGACGATATCCGTAATGATATCGCGCCTGAAAAATCGATTGGCCTGGGCAGAGTGTTGAGGCAATGACAGCTGATCATGTCGGTCCTCCACCGTATGTTGAGACTTTTCCAGTGCTTCACTCATCGCCTGTTATCGTCTGGATCGTTTTCTTAAAAAATAGTATATATGCCAAATTCTCCAGCGTCAATCTCCTTAAGTGTCCAAGCAAATAAATAGTTACCACTCTTTTTCTGATCGTTCGTGTCGAGTTCGTGGCAAATGAATGTGTCATCCTTCATATTGTCCGTTAATTTTTTGAAGCTTACTTTTTTGACTTCTTTACAATGACCACCAACGGCTAAGTAGCTGCTGTGCGGTTTCCCTGTCCGGTCAACACAAGATAAACAAAGAAGTATGATTGTTCAACTATGTTTGGTCACCTGCATGGAAGCTTCACAGTGTTATGCACATATGCCGTAATTCCCCTAATTGAAACTTAAACCGGGATTATGCATTAGACTTTTTATTACAAGGCAGAATTGCTGCAAATACGGGCACATCATCGATTTTTGATGCTCACCATGATGTTGACCATGTTTGCGCCCTCAAAAACCTCTGGAGCACCCTGACGGCATTCGCATCAGGGCCAAGCCCGTCTTTATTGCACTTCTGCCTTTCACGACAAAACCCTAATATCCGCTTATTCAATTACTATGACCGTACTACTGGTTTGAGAAGAGACACCATGATTGTTTAATATAGGTGGATCATCACAAAGTCCTATATCTGCCATAAAACTACTTCCAAGCTGGATTTCAAATCCACTATTAAATTGCAAATTATCCGCCGCGATAAAATAAAGATCTGAATTACCATTGATGATAGAGGAGGTTTGAATCTCGATGTTGGCACGATATTCCTGAATAATATTATTAAACGTGTCGGTAAAAACCAGAACATTCAGACAAGTTTTAGAAACCCGTGTGGGAGTAACGAGTGACGCAGTAATTTCACTTAAACTATCGGCGGAAACGAGCACGGTATTGTGAATAATCACATTTAAATTGGTCAACTCGATATTATCGATGGACCAACCAACATCTCCCAGAGCAGCATCACAATGCATCCAGAATCTGATCGAAATCACCTGATCCGAAAATGAACTCAAGTCCACTATGCTTTCTATATAACCTCCGCTATTTCCACTAAATGCCGGAGTAAGAGCATTCTTGTCAATCGTACTGTTGTATCCATTTTGGGTGATGAATGCACCTAAATCCTGCCAGGAAACTTGATTGTCAACCGAGACCTGAACCAGCCCGCCATCCCAGGTAGCTTCCGTATCATAGTTGTGCCAAAATTTCAGCTCGGTTGTACTGCCAGGCACGATGGGTTCGCGTAAAATAAGATATTGTTCGTTGGGAGAAGCTACATCGGGTGCAAACCATACTCCCGTACCGGCATAGGGATTGTTGTTTGTAATCGACCAGTTACTTAATCCCGGGTTGGTTGCCATGGTCTTCCAGTCATTGGTCAGGGATTCCGCATCTTCCAGGGTAGTATAGAGTGAAGTATCAATGGCCGGGTCAATAGTTACTTTAAATGTAAAAGTGTCTGATTGACCGGCAGCCAGGGTGGTTGCCGGGAAAACCACAGATCCGCCCACCAGGGATCCTCCATGGCTGGCTGACCCGATCACGTAAGAAGTATTTGCCGGAATTTCATCGGTGACAATCACATTAGTGACAGGTTCTTCAAACAGGTTGGTGAGGTTAATGCTATATATCAGCCTATCCCCTCCTCCGGCTAGCAATTTATCAACCGTTTTTGTCACAGATAAATTGCAAGAAGGGGGTAAGTCGAAAGCCTCTACTCCGTCCAGCACAATACTGGAAGAACCCTGGCTAGCGCTAAATCCCAGGCCTCTTTTTGCAAAGGCATTCCAGATCAGGCATTGGTTGGCACCACCGTAAAGCAATTGATCTGCAGTGAGGATAGCGTTCCGGCCATCCACAAAGCCCGGATTGCATACCTGCAGCCTGAGGCCTTCCATCACCAGATGCATGGCCATGTTATTTCCACCGGTTCCGCTATAGAGATCAGGATCAAATCCGTATTCATCAATCAATAACCAGGTCATTTCCCAAATCATAGCACACCAAACCGACCCCACTCCATGAGGAACAGAAGCACTTTTTATCGAATCATAAGTGTGCAGATTGATGCCCAAGTCCGTGCTGTAAGGATAGCGTCTGATCCCTTTTCCGGTGGTTGATTGATCCAGGACATAGGAGCCTATTCCCCGGCCGTTAGTGCCCACATCACTGGTACTCATTGTCAGCATGAGTCCGAACCAGTCACTCCATCCCTCACCCATTTGTTCCTGGTTTGAAAGGCAAGATACGTTAGCCGGGCCTCCGGTGAGCCGAATAGAAATTCCATGGCCATACTCATGGGCAATTATTCCATTGTCCAGATCACTATCAGCGCTTGCATATTGTAATGTCAGATTAACTCCCGGTAGCGAGTCTCGAACAGCCTGACCATCTGCCTGGCTGATCATCATAGCTGGGATCGTAACACTTCCACCATACGTAC
>JBGTCB010000889.1:0-11761 GCA_041748995.1 Saprospiraceae bacterium
CAAGGCATCCTGTTGTCTGGAAAGAGTTGATCCAATACGAGCTATAGAAATATTGGAAAAAATAGACTTGAAAACGGCCGAATTGATATTGAGTCAGATGGATGAGCCACTCCGCAATTCATTATTGGAAAATGTTTCTGGTGAAAAATCCGTTCTGCTGCGCCTAAAGCTAAAGTACCCGGAAAATACGGTCGGTAGGTTAATGAATCCAACGATATTTACTTTGCGCGAAGATGTCAGAGTGGAAAAAGCGTTGACCTTGTTAAAGGAGCACAAGCGGCTCATTTCCCCTTACGTTTTTGTGGTCAAACCAGACAAAACACTGTATGGCGTTGTTAACCTGCAAGACTTGCTTTTGACCGATAAGGATGCCTCTCTCTCTACTTTGGCAAATACAAGTGTGCCAAAGCTCTATGCGGATGTTCAGTTTGAAACGGTCTTAAACTACGATGGCTGGCTTGACTTTTATGCCTTGCCTGTGATAGACCGCTCCGATGTTCTTGTCGGATCTTTAAAGCTGGAAACTGTTCGCAGGGTAAGTGTAAAAGGCGAAGAAGCGCTAAGTAAACAAGCGATCAAGGCGAGTGCCGCACTGGGAGAACTTTACCGCATCGGATTAACGGGGCTTTTACGGAGCCCGGGAGAATGAAAACCAAATGTCCTGACTCTAGTTACTAGAACCAAAATTTTAATATGTCGCAACATCCTACTTCGGCTAAACAAAAATTAATAAGCGGTTTTTTCCGGCAGTTTCCTGGAGATGCCGCATCGGTGCTTAATGGCTTTCCCGCTGAGAAGATAATTGATTATCTGAAAATACAGGATCCCAACGATTCAAAACGGGTGTTTTCCCGCCTGAATCCCGATATTGCCACCGAGGTTATTGGCAAAATGGATGACAAATTTTTTATTCAAATTTTTTCCAACATCGATGCTTATCTGGGAGTGAGGTTGCTTTCCCGCCTGGATAAGAAGACGGCTGAAGCTAAAATGGCATTGTTATCCCCAACACTATCCCGTGAAATAAAAGAGCTGTTAAGCTATCCGCTGGATTCTGCTGGCCATTTTATGAACCCCAGGGTAACCACTTTCCATCCGGAAAATACAATAGAGGAGGTGTTGGAGCGCATACGAATGCTGGGAGACAGAAAAATTATCAATGTTTATGTACTTGAAGGTGATGGCACTTTCCTGGGCATCGTACCACTGCAGGTGATAGCCATCACGGAGCCTAAGGTGAAATTACAGGATATTATGCAAGCTCCATTGGACGTGGTGAATGCTTTATCGCCCAGGGAAGAGGTGGTACAACTGCTGGAAGAGCGGAAGATCATTCATTTGCCCGTTATCGACATCAATAACAAGCTTCTTGGACTTATTAGAAACGATGAGCTGGTCATTGCCTCCAAAGAAGATGCAACAAAAGACCTGCAAGCGATGTTTGGCGCGGGCAGGGAAGAGAGAGCCTTGTCGAAAGTATCCTTTGCAGTAAAAAAAAGGTTACCCTGGCTGCATATCAATCTTGTCACTGCATTCCTGGCTGCTACGGTGGTGGGATTGTTTGAGGAAACAATTGCCAGGATCACGGTACTGGCGGTTTTCCTGCCTGTTGTGGCAGGGCAGTCGGGCAATACAGGTTCACAAGCCCTGGCCGTCACAATGCGAGGTTTGGCGCTAAGAGAGATCAGAATATCGCAATGGTTCAAAGTGGCAAGAAAAGAGCTTATGGTGGGATTTATTAATGGGATTGCCGTGGCCTTAACTACTTCCATCATAGTTTATTTCTGGACTGCTTCCTCTGGCTTGGCCCTGGTCATTGCCATCTCAATGGTGGTGTCCATGGTCATTGCGGGATTTTCGGGGGCGGTGATCCCGATACTATTAAAGTCACTGGGACAGGATCCTGCCACCTCCTCTGCAATCTTACTGACCACAGTGACAGACATCTTCGGATTTTTAAGCTTTCTGGGCCTGGCCACCGCTCTGGCAGACATCCTGAACATTACAGGATAATGTCTCAAGGAGTTTGCCCGGACGTTTTATACGACGATTGGATGCATATTCCGGAGTCTGACCCCCTGGTCTTCATAAGCCATATGAAATAGTGGGTGTCGTTATTTTTCCTTTTTCTCTTTCAATGAATTCTTCTAATGTCGTGGGTTCTTTACTGGTCAGCAATTTGTAATTATTTGAAATTTCGGGTTCCTTCTGAAATCTTGGCAGAAAATGTAGAATTGTCATCACAACGGCAAAACCGCTGTCAACACCTTCCTTTCTCTTTTTGAGGTAAAAGCAAATTGGATTGACGCTTCTATAACTGAACTTTATTCCGATTATATTAGTCATTAGCTCTATCACTTCTGGAAAGCTCTTGTTTTCTACTCCTGTGATCTCATATTCATTATTCTTGTACTTTTCAAATGATATTATTAGCCTTGCTGCTGCTTCACCAATATTTTTTGTGTCAATCCAATTAAATTTTGCCTTTCCCGAAGGAAGGGTAATGGTTCTACTATTCAATATCTCTGGAAGTAATGTTGTCGTCAGGTTCTGCATAAAATAACTTGGACGCACAAAAATGTAATTGAAACCATGAGATTCTATCAGCTTTTCAATTTTATTATGTGGGATTACTTTACTTTTCTCAGCACCCTGTACAGATAGAAAAACTATATTTTTAATGTCGTTCTCCTGAGCTGATTGAAGTAATGGCCGGAAATATTTATCGACTTCAGAAATGTGAGGTGGTCTGAGCAAAAAAAGTGTATCAATATAATTAAATGCTAAATTGAATGAGTTTCTATCTTCAAAGTCAAACTTCCTAAACGTCAGATTTGGATATTTAGATAACTTGTCCTTAGCATTATCTATATTTCGAACAGCAGCAATAATTTCTGAATTAGGGCCTAATGCACAGAGAGATTGAACTACTTCTGTCCCAATATTTCCTGTTGCACCTGTTATTAGTATTTTCTTGCTCATAAAAGGCACATTACACTGCTGCCGCTAAAGGATCTACATGCCCATCCTTCCTATTTCTGTTTTTGCTGTTTACATTCCTGACTCTTCCCGATGGCTCCAGGGAATATAGTCTTCCCAAAACCAAGGTGTATAAATATCCCTAATTCCAATTTCCAGAACTTCTTTGAAAATACTTTCCGCATTGTCGCTGTTGGACATTAGCAGGATTCCTATCCCCTTATCCGGAAAAATGATGGAGTAGTGTTGAAATCCTTCTCCATGTCCCTCTTTAAATGCAGCTTGACCGAAAGGTGTTTTGTATAGCAGTCCCCAGCCAAGCCCATAGCTTAACCCGATCTCATCGTATTCGCTGGTTGTTTCAAGGGCACCTGGTCCAAATTGCTTCTTTGAGTGAATTTGGATATTAGGGGTAAACATCAAATCAATTATCGGAGATTCCGCGCGTGCTAGTTGAAAAATATGCTGCATAAAAATTGAATAATCTACCATTGTTGTATTCATGGAACCGGCAGCAAATGCTTCATCCGGAATATCCTTTTCAATAACTTTCTGATCTGATGTGTGTCCATTGCAGTAATTATTCTCAAACCTTTCCTGCCACAAATAGCTGGTCATTTCCATCCCTAAAGGATCAAAGACATAAGCCCTTGCCAACTGTTCTAAACTTTTTCCTGTTATTTTCTCAATAACATATTGTAGTAATTGCATTCCTTCTCCGGAATAACTGTAATCAGTTCCCGGATCAAAGTAAAAATGAAGTTTGCCTTCCGGTTGGAATTCTCCCGTTCTGCTTATCCATCTCCAGTTTGGAAAACCCGTACTGTGCGACAAGCACATTCTAGCGGTTATTCTTTTATATCTTTCATCACCTGAAATATTTTGAAAACCCCTCCATTCTTTTTCAAATCTCATATCAGGAATGGGTACATCCAAATAGTCCTGTAAAGGTTTATCAAGGGCAATAATTCCTTCGTGGGCGAGTTTAGCTACAAGATACCCGAAGACCGCTTTGCTCAATGAGGCTCCATAAAACACCTGGTCCACTTTCAGACTGTCTTTTGAATCATAATTTGAATAGCCAAATGATGCCTGATAAACGACAGCGTCCTGGTTATAAATGGTGAGCGAAAACCCAGTCACCTTTGCCTTATCTACAAGAGCTTGAACATGTTTATTGAGCTCCGAAAAGTGTATCCTGGAGCCATCCAGACGAAAGATTTGTTCTTTACCTTTTTGTCCAGAGCAACCGAATACGAGTAAAAAAAGCATCAGGTATTTTGAATATTTCATTTTTTTTACTGTGTAACAACTCAAGGAACGATATTCTCTACTCCAACATAATCATCGTGCCAACGCCTGCATGCACGAACTCAGATCCGAACACACGGCGAAGCACTGCAAAGGTGTATTCACCGCTACAATGTCCAGGAGCGATACGCCTGACACCCCAATGATCAAGGAGTGTAGTCGCAATCCTCTCCACCTCGTTGTCAGGTGCGGTTAGGAGGTGGAGACCTCCCGCAAGGAGTGCCACAGGTTTGACGTCTGCCTCAATGGAAGCAAGGATCTTCTCAATGCCAGGATGTGAACAACCGATTAAAACAACCTGACCTGCCGGTGAATCGATGACAAGAGTGAGTTCGGGCGTTTCTCCAAATTCGCGTCCGGGAGCAAGGTTCTCGACCAATCGAATACCAGGGGCAATCTCATGTCCCCCTGCTCCGCGAATCACGTTGAGGCCACGCCATGGTGTTCCGTGGGGTATTACTGACGGTATGCGCCCAGCGAAGTAGCGCTGTTCCGGAGGCAGGCTCGGCTCCGGCCGCCGGAAGAAACCGCCAGGAGTGGCGCCACCGAAATACTCGTCGCTGGGAGCGAAAACAGGCACATCCGGATTAACTGACCTCAAGTGATGCAAGCCGTCGGTATGGTCCCCGTGCCGGTGAGAAATCACAACCGCGTCTAGATCCAGTAGATCTATTCCAAGTGAGGCAACGTTCCTGGCAAATTTTGCGGAGTCGTTGCCAGTGTCGAAGAGAATGCGGTGGCCGTTGAACTCAACAAAGGCAGCGTAGCCCAAATCGTACTCAAGGTCGGGTGCCGAGCCAAAGGCGTCTGCAACGATGGTGATCCTATTGGCAGACTGTGCAGTAAGAGCGTGAGCAGCCATTATTAATATGAGGAGCGATATCGCTGTCAAAACCTTGATTGGTGACATGACTCTCCCTGTCGAATTAGCCAGAATACATGCCGCATAAAGTTTTACGGAATAACCCTGGACGGGTTTTTCAATACAAATGTTCATTCGGAGCACAGCACTTTCATTAACTACAAAACTGTTTGCGGAGCATGAAATGCCGTCTACCGAAAAAATACCGTCAAACCTTGTTCTCCTATTCGAACTGTCTGTGCATCTGCTTTCTGTTTTAGTCAAGATCCAGTCCTTTTGTTTTTTATAAATTGGTCTTAATAATTCTCTGTCTGCCGAAACTGAGGTCGCGATCCCTTTGTTCTGCTCTCTTAAAAGCAAGATAGCATTTTATCCATCCTTCTGTTTAATCTGACAGTAATTGCTGTGTATGGCTGGCAGCTCATCGACATAATTGAAAAGTGTCTGAAGATCGGAAGGCGGACCTATTGAGAGATCTTCGGAGATCTACAAGTTGGCTAAGATGATTCATAAGTACTTCCTGGCCCTTCATACATAGATCATTCCATGTATTTTATTAACACTACGATATTCAAAGTACTCCATACTGCCCTCGGGTAATGGGCTTTTAGTGTGTATGTTTCTAAGGCGCTAAAAGCTCAATTTCAGCTATTGAAACCTAATTAAGCCTATACAATGTTGGGCATCCTGCTATCTATTTTACTTTTCTTTTTTCAAAATTATTTTTTGGTTCACCTGAAGCCAAAAAACATTTGTATATACAAAATGTGCTTGGGTTGAAGTACTCTCAAATTGACTATTCCAGGTCAAAGAAAGAGTCAGGTGCTCACTTAGTTTAAAGGCAGGGCTAATAATAAGCCTGTTTTGGTCGAATACCCTATCAACTATCTCCTTACCTGCATTAATAAATATTTCATCACCGATATTTAGCAAGAAAACCTTTGCAGATTCGCCTTTAGATAGACGAAACAAAGGAATGCTCACTATCACTGAATATCGAAAACGGAAATTAAAAGAACTTGAGGGTTGAATTTGGCCGTTAATAACGGGATTGAAAAAGCGCTCTTCAATTCGATATCTATGATTGAGTCCGACTTTATTGAATTTATTTTCAACCAGGAGTTCCTGATAAGGTCTGAATTCAACTCTATCTACTTTGTCTGATGAATAGAAACCCAAATGAGCAAATCCTGTTGAGATTCGGATGGTTGGATTAATAGCATATCCTATTCCTGTTCTTATGACATATTGAGAATTTTCTTCAAATCCACCTTTCCACCTGAATCCTGCATCAGAAAGCCATGTCCATCTATCGCTGAGCTGAATCTGACTGTAGTATTGCAACCATTGTTGATTTCCGGTCGAAATATTCTTAACCTGTCCCAATAAAGTGCTTGTGCTTGCTAATAAAATAAAGAGAAGAAGGCATGTTAATTGCCTGTAGCGATGGCTTAAAATTTGATCCAGCGCTTGTGGTCTTGTATTATTGACCCGTCGGTTAGATCGAGTCAATCCTGTCTGCAAGCAGGCCTGTCTCCCGATATATTTATCGTTCTTCGTCATTGCCAGGATGTTCGTTTTCAAATTTTGCATGTGCCCTCCTCTGCTCGTATGCGACAAGTAGAGAATTGTCAACATGTAAAGTCTTGGCTCAGGATCTTCTCAGAACTCCGGCCAATGGCAAAGATAAAAGAAGTTTTCTTCGCTGCATTCCGGGAACCAGGACAGCAGAGTCCAGCTTTCCCTTGTCATGTCGTGTGTCTGTAAGGGTAGAAAAAAGATCATAACATTTCATTTAAGAGATTTTTAACCTCTTCTGGATTTTTTCTGACAAGACGATTTTTCTTTAAATTTTCTTTCAAGATCTTATCAATCACTCTATCTTTTCCCATCCATTTTTTAATAAAGCCGAAACCAAACTCAGGATTTTTGGCCGCAAAGACACTAACTGTAAATTCTAATCCTTTTCTCAAAACATCAAAATCATTTTCCCGGCTCATTTGTTTCAAAATAATATCTGTTATGTCAAAACAAAATTTTGCATTATCCTCATTAAGGAAAGGAGGATGAGCCAGTGAAACAAGAATTGCTCTTTTTTCAAGATTATTGGAGTTCTTAATCCAGTCCGAAAATATCTTTTCGTAACTACTCAGCTTAAAAATAGTTGATTTTGGATATTATACATTGCTAGGAAGTGGATATTATAAAAAATCGAAGTGTTTATCCACAAATGTGGATAAGTTTTGGTATTTGGTTGATAAAAAAGAGGTGATAAAACAAACAGTGCTTAGTACATATACGAAATTTGTATATGTATGGAAGATGAGAAAAAATACAGGGAATCCTTAAAAGATAAGACGAAGGAAGAATTAATTGGGATCATCGAAATGTTATTACCATTGATGGATCAGGTTAAGAAATTGGAAAGGAAGTGGAAAGGTTGAAGAATCAAAATAGTCGGAATTCATCTCTACCACCATCGCGAGATAAGCAAGAAGTAAAAAAGAAAACCAGAAGCCTTCGTAAAAGGAGTGGTACGAAAAATGGCGGACAAAAGGGGTATGATGGTCCGTAGAAAATTTCTATGGCTTCACAGAGCCGCTTATAGGGCAACAATTGACAATGCGATGCGCTCTGCGATTATAACCGATGGACTCGGAAATATCACGGCAAAGTATTAGGATGTGCGCGAGCGTGTGAGATCTGAAATGGCTGCGGGCCCCAACGGTGAGATATGGACTAACTATCATTATAATGCAATCTCGGAACTCATTCAAATCGAGGATACTGAAAGCTACATCACAGCGTACACCTATGATGAACTGGGCAGAAGGACCATCATCAATCATCCCGATGCAGGTATCACCAACTTTGAATTCGATCTTGCCGGTAACCTGTTACGCAAGATCAGCGATAAGATTAAATTGGAAATCGCTCCAACCGGTGCTATCGAATATACGTATGACCAAGAGAGGCTGATAAAAATTGAATACCCAAAGAATTTTCAGAATACCGTGCAGCTCCATTATGGCGCTCCCGGGGCTGAGTTCAACAGGGCTGGCCGGCTATGGCTCCGCGAAGATGCATCCGGTGGTGAAGAGTTCTTCTAAGGCCCTCAGGGTGAAACAGTCAAATCGATCCGCACGCTGCTCATCAGTCAGTCGAATGTGCATACCTATGTCACGGAATATCTTTTGATACATGGGGTCGTATTCAGGAACTTCGTTACCCGGATGGTGAAGTTGTGTCCTACGATTACAACAGCGCCGGAAAGCTCACCTCGATAACAGGCCGGAAGACCGGCATCGATTATAGCTATATCCAGGAGATTGAATACGATATGGAATCCTGTTCTATGGTCTTAGCATGGCGCAACATTATCCCGGTTTATCTTTCTCCCTTCATATTTGACGCCTGTTTATTTGCTCATGTTTGTTAAGATAAGGCATTATATTGGAAATCTGTGGTTGCCGACTGAGGCCTTTCGTTTTACCTGGGTAGTCCCCTCAGCATCCCATGGACTGTATGGTGTCTCTCATGATGCAAACCAGCTATCATGGAATGAGGACACCTTGTGAGAAGCCCAATATTCAATCCACCAGACAAGGGATCGAATATTATTACTAAATTAAGCTGCCAATTTAGCAACGATGAATGAAAAGAAAGTAGAGACCAAAAAGGGAGAAGGTTACAACCTTTTCAATTCCGGTACTCATTCAACAGTCATATAGTCATGATTGAGTTTCAATTTTACCTATTTTCTTTTTTGAGTTTCAATTTTTACTCTTGTAAGAAATTTAGTGTGGTATTTTCACTCAAGGTTTTGCATTACGAAAAAAACCTCTTTTTGAAGCCACTTGATGGCTTGCTATCCAACCCAGGAAAGGTTGCCGGCTTGGCCAATGAAAATATAAGTAACATTGGTGAGAAGAAATCTATCCCCAGTGAGCTAAATACCAGGATCGAAGCTCAACAGAGCAGAGTTCAAAAGTGGCTTCGTTTGGCAGTATTTATAGTCACTCTCACTTTTCTCGGTAATTTTTTCCTTCCCGGAGGAAATGGAATCCTACTGGCACAGAAACCGAGTTTGCAACTCCGTTCAAAATCCTTTGACCATGATACAGCCAGGATTAGAAATCTGTATGATACTGCTCTGGATTTTTATTTTGACGCTGAGCCGGATAGTTGTCAAAAATTTGCTTCAATGGCAATCAGCCTTGCCAATGAAGTGATTGGTGATCAGTCGAGAGATGCGGTGGCATATAAACCATATTGCAAATTGTTTCAGGCACAATCTATGGAATTGATTGGGACTGCACTTTATTCAGTAAAAGATCAGGCTGCTTTAGATACGCTTGAGAAGGCCATGACCTTTTGGGAGCAGAGCGGAGATAGCTCAGGTATAGCAGATTGCCATTTATCCATTGCTGAAATATATAGTGATAGAACGGATTATAATCGTGCATTGCTACACTACCACGCTGCGCTTGAAATCTATAGGCAGGCAGGGAATTACCCTGATTTAGGATTAACCTACTTCTACATTGGACTTAATCAAAGGTATAAGGGTAATCTGGGAGATGCTCTAGAAAGCAATTTAAGCAGTCTTCAGATTGGAAAGGAAATAGGCGACACCAACTTGATTACTACGGTTTTGCTTAGCAACGGCTTTTTGCTGCTCAATGATTCATCGCAGGCCTTAAAATACCAGAAAGAAGCCCTGGATCTTTATGTTAGGCAAAACGATTCTGCTGGTATCGCCACTGCTTATAATGATATAGGAGTTACTTATACGGTGGCAGGAAATCTGGGTGAGGCATTGAAGAATCATCAACAAGCCCTCTCTATTAGAAAAAGATTGAATGAACATACATTTACGAGCAGCTCGTATTCCTATATTTCGCAGATCTTGCAAAATCAGGGGAAATTTCAATTGGCCCTAACGCAGGTCTTTGAGGCGTTAAAATACTCAAAGCTTGCGGGAGGTGAATACGAAATTGATGGTTACATGGAGGCCGGCCGGATCTATCATAAAATGGGTGACTCGGAAAACGCCCTAAAATACTTTCAAACAGCGGCTAAAATAAGTGAGGAGCGAAATAGTCCTCAAAGACAAGCCGAAGCATATCAAGGGATAGCGGAGGTTTTTTTAATGCAGGAACGTGAAAATGAGGCTGTTTTGTGGCTGCGAAAAGCACGCGCAATCGCAGCTGAAGATGATTTTGTGACCCGGCAATTTATTTATCTGGATCTTTCCAATGCCTATGTAGCAATGAGGGATTATCGGGGAGCTTATGAGAGCCAACTCAAGTTTAAAGAAATGAGTGATTCGGCGACGACAAGAGAGAAAAATGAGAAAATTGCCACACTTATCAAGCAATTAGAATTTGAAAATTTGCAGGCTCTGCAAAAGGCAAGTCAGGACAAACAACTGGCAGTACAACAGTCGGAAATCGAGCGACAAAAGGTGGTTCGTAATTTTAGTATGGCTGGATTGTTTTTTATGATTCTTTTGGCCTTGATATTTTTCATTCGATTTAAAGAGAAGGGAAAATTGAATATTGCACTTGAAGGTATTCTGGCCAATCTTAAAGCTACTCAGTCTCAATTGATCCATTCTGAAAAGATGGCATCTTTAGGTGAACTGACGGCTGGGATTGCCCACGAAATACAAAATCCCCTAAATTTTGTGAATAATTTTTCGGAAGTGAGTCAGGAACTGATCGATGAAATGACCGAAGAGATTAAAAGTGGAGATATGAACGAGAGTCTTTCACTGGCCTCTTGTGTCAAACAGAATTTAGCAAAGATCCAACACCATGGCCAACGCGCTGATGCCATTGTCAAAGGTATGCTTATGCACAGTCGTACCAACTCTGGACAGCGGCAACCCACAGATATTAATACTTTGTGTGATGAATATTTGCGACTTGCCTACCATGGATTCAGGGCGAAGGATAAACAATTTAATGCCGAAATAATTACTGATTTCGATCCTGATTTACCGACTATCAACGTGTTACCCCAGGATATAGGTAGGGTGCTGCTGAATTTATTGAATAATGCTTTTCAGGCCTGCTCTGCTAAAGCCCTGACGACGGCAGACCATCAAAATCTGTCAAACTACCAACCCCGGGTTTCGATCACGACAAAACTCCTACCCTTGAGTGGGACCAGGGAGGTGGATGCAGGGGGGGTAGCAATCACGATCTCCGACAACGGCCACGGTATCCCCAATGAAATAAAGGATAAAATTTTCCAGCCGTTTTTTACGACAAAACCTACCGGGCAAGGCACCGGCCTGGGTTTATCCATATGCTACGATATTATAAAAAATCATGGTGGAGCATTGAAGGTCGAATCAAAAGCAGGAGAAGGCAGTGAATTTATTATTCGATTGCCTATACTCTGAATTATGAACTATAATGATTAGAGAATCATGCGAAAAAAGTATCATGAGAGAATTAAAATGCAATAATGGAGAAATTAGGATAAATTAGGAGAAATTACTTAATACAGTAAGATCAAAGCAAGATTTAGGATCGAAATTTAGTATTATACTTCCAATAAACCAGGGATGAGTAATGTAAAAAATAAAGCAGAATTGAC
>JBGTCB010000890.1:0-2038 GCA_041748995.1 Saprospiraceae bacterium
TGAAAAAGTATCCTTCGCTATTGAATGAGGAGTGGATCACAAAGTGATGGCTGGTATCTTGTGAAGCATAGCAATTAATGGTGACTGATTCTGGCAGGTTATTCCCTTCAATCTTCAGAGTTTTCAATCGTTCTCCAATATCACCTTTTGTATTAATGAACGTCCCTCCCGTCACGGACTGGACGGTAGATAAATAACCTGCAACTGATGCAGAATCCACTTGCAAACCCGAAGGATCCCGCCAAAGACTGTCTGATTTTAGAATCACCGGGTTGTCGCCCCTATCTTCCAGGGTGATTTTTGTAAGATCACCAGCGGTCAATGAAGTGAGTACTTTATTCCGGTAGTTTTCAAATCCCTGGGTCAGGCTCATGCTCAGAAATCCATCAACCGAATAAACATCATCTTAATCATATTTTCTTAAATAAGAAATACCACTACGGGTAGCCTGATTAAAATTGAAACGCCCCACCACAACATCTCCTACTTTCTTTTGTCCTCCATATAATTCAATACGAGTACCACTTTCTTCATCAACAGCATAATCCTTATGTCGATCAGGGTTCTTAGAGACAATTCGATCGGCTTGTACTTGCGACAAATTCGATAGTAACCCTCCTAAACTTCCGGCCGTTGCCTGAAACAAATCTGTACTTCTCTTCAGTTGCCAACCACTACCTGTTTTGCTCATCTCAAACATTTCATCACCGGCCGCCGGATGTACTACGATTCGGTCAACAGCAGCAGTATCTATGTCGATAATTTTAGGATCAAAACTCCGCTCACGATTGCCACCCAATAGTTTAGAGAGCAGATAAATCAACAGCAGAGCTCCAAAAGCTATAGCCAGTGTTTTATTATTCATTATCCAAAGCTTTTATGTTAGACTCAAAATGAATTGCACTATACCCATCTTTCCTGCATCCTTCTTAGCCGCACATTTTTACTGTTCTGATTTCTGAAAAAACCATAGACCAGAATCAATGCTATCGGCAAAAGGAAATTCAAATACTTTAAGAGCGATCGTTTACTATCTTCCAGTTCATCAATGGGCCGCGAGCTGACACCCTTGGTTCGCAATTCAATTAAGCCGGTATCATCAGACAACCAGTCAATGCTATTAACCAGCAGACTGACATTATCGGGATTCTGACCTCGTTGACCGCTCACCGGAAAACTACCATCAGAGATAACGATAAGTTTTGCTGGGTTCTGTCCAAAATTTCCTTCGACGATAGCAGCAATTGGTATATTTTGTTGAGGAAAATCGGCTTGAGTCCATTGTTTTTGCACATCGAAATAAGTCGGCACCTTGACCGAACCTGCATTTTCCGAACTGGTAACGAGGGGAGTAAAACGCAAACTGCTGTCACCCATAAACCGAATCGGGCTGGCAAACTCAAAGATCACCTGTTCAAGACCTTCCGTCACCGGATGTTCGGGAAACTTTTTCACCAGTGGAAGAAAGGGGAAACTTACCTGATTATTGATCATCATGAATCCAGCCCGTTGCTGGACAGTAACATTGCCACAGGATGCATCAGTAATAAAGCTATCATCAACCACAATCCCTTTATTGGCCAACCAGGTGACCAGTCCTATATCAATTGCGGATCCGGAAGCAGTCTGAAGATCACCATTTACCCGGTCAAATGCCAGTAAAAGATGACCACCACGATCAAGGAACTGATCCAATTTGGCAAGATCCGCTGTTCTGATGGTATCGGTTGGTCCCACCATTGCCACCGTTTGAAAACGGAGATCAATTTGATCGATCGAAGGAAGGTCTACAATTTCAACATTGTACAAAATACTCAATGACTGATAAGCTTGTGAAAGGTCCTGAAATCCGGGTTCTCCATGGCCCTGAATCAATCCCACAGAAGGTTTATCAATGACGGACAGTTTCTTGATGCTGGTAGTAAGGGCATACTCCATCGCTCCACCTGGTTGGACAAAAGGCACAACCTCCGTCTGATCACCTAATTTTATCACTGCTCCCATGAAGGCTTTTTGTTGCTTTACCTGGTCTTTTTCC
>JBGTCB010000891.1:0-18348 GCA_041748995.1 Saprospiraceae bacterium
TTACATTTCTCCGAATCAATCTATTTGTAAAAATCGACCTCTGGAAATGGGTCAATAATCCAATTATTGAAAAGGCTCATGCACCTCCTCAGAATACATTATTTGATAATCTATAGGATCCATTTCGAAATACGCTCTGCCCAAGGCCTAATTCCTTGACTCTGAGTACCTATTTTTTTAATAAGTATTTATCTTGGACACATGTGTGCAGAAATATGATCTCGATGATGCCTTGCATGAATTTCGGAAGGCTGAAAAAATCAATCCGAAAGATCCGGAAATCTATTTTCACCTGGCTTGTATTTTTTCCCTGAAGGAAAATGCTGCAGATGGATTCACCTGCCTTCAGAAATCGGTAGAATACAATCTAAAAAATCGAGAGGATATACTTACTCACGAGATGCTGGCCTTTCTGCGTATACAACCGGAGTTTGAAGTATTTAAAGAAAATGGATTTTCTTTGGAGCAGAAAAAGGACAATGGTACGTAGAAATGGATGACAGTCGATCAGGAATTTCTTTTCCCAGCCATTGATCTATTTACCTGACAGGGTGAAAACCCGGGATAGATTAAAGCCAAAATGGATACCTCCATCAAGCCAATCCCCAACGGTTTCTGCAATAAATCCCTTGCCAACCATTGAAGTGGAATTGGTAAAATGTAGTTGGAAGACATGTCCACCGGTTTCAATATCAAACCCTATACTTAAACTATTCTTATACCTTTCTGCCAACTGATCCGGCAAGACATAAAAATACTCAAGATTGAAACTAACCCTTTTTGACAACTTCTGCCTCCCTCCTATTCCGATTGCCAAAACATCATGGGATTCTTCGTGTGTCTGCACAAGATTGCGATGCACCAGAGTCGGCATGATCTGTAAACTAAGTCCTTCACTAAATTTACGTGCAAGCAATAGTTGATGTGTGTAAAAAAATCTGGATTGAAACAGATTACTGGCATCCGGATCTTCAAATCGCAAAGTACTAATAGCGGATGTCGCTATATAGGTTAAACCAAGAGGCATGACACTTTTACCACTACTTTGACGTAAGATTTTAATTTTCCCGTAGACATCATACATCTTCTCCAAACTGCTCCGTCCAAAACCAAGAGAAATGCGATCAGAAATACCGAAATCACCTCCAATCCGGATTGTAGCACCATCAAGACCAAAAAGATCATAGAAGCCGCTATTAATAAATCCGAACCGATGGCTAATTCTTACATCGAGAATTCCCCTGGGTGTATTTTCAATGCTATGTCCATTAATAATCCTTGAACTCTTGAAGATGGCGGTAGCATAATTAACAGTCACTTCTTCTTCAAGCAGGGATAAAAGATCTTCCTGACCGTGAATCGCTAAAGAATTAAAAAAGAAGAGTAGGATCACCAAATGTTTAAGCATAATTAAGATTTTTCGTATAGTTGATAGGTGGCATGTACGGATACTTCAATTTCTTCAGCAATTTTCCCTTTCACCAGGGAGGGAATTTCAATATTAAAATCGGCAGGAGAAACAATGAAATTTGTTTTTCCACCGATCTGTCCCTTTTCTACAGTCAGTAGTACAGTGGCCTCAATCTGCCGATCTTTATCCCTGATGGTTAAAATCCCTTTGACCGGAATGGAATATTCACCATCTTTCTTGATATCAAACCCTGACAGATCAACCAAATCACCTTTGAAGACAGCTTTGGGGTAATTGTCAGAGTCCATATAGTTTTCATTAAAGTGTGTCTGCATTAAAGCATTCTTAAAAAGAAAGCCCTTTATCAGAACCGAGAATTCAACCTTCGATTCACTCAGATTCAGAATACTCACCGCCTTCTTATTTTTAGCTTCGATTTCCTCGAGGGGTGTGTGGGAATAAAAGCTTATCTCGCCATCCTTTGTAAAATAGGTCTGAGCATCCAGACTGAAAATTGAAAATATAAAGCAGATGATTGATAATACCAGATTATATAAACGCATATTTATTTTATTGATTTAGAATACAGTTAACTAATATAATATCCAATAATTTACCTGAAAGCTCTCCTTTAACAGATACATCCTGACCTTCCTTAATATTAGAAAAATCTGCTTGTATGTTGGAATTCATCTCACAGACTACCGAGCTCATCGGATTGCCGGTATCGAGGTAGATCGTGGTTTCTTGCAATTCATTGGTGATGGATAGAATTTTACCGCTGACTGATATGACCTTTCCCAGAAATCGATCATTTGCCGACCCTTCATTCATGTCGTATGACTCTAATAAGGAGGTTGCAGAAATATCTTCTACAGCTTCCATGTACCTAATGTCATTTCGGGAATCTCTTTGTGTATAATAGTACACAGAAAACGCTCCCACTATAAACAATATCATAATAGTTAGAATAATCTTTTTCATCATCAGTTATTGGGTGCACCATTATTAATCCACGTCTCAATTTTCATAATATCACAGGCGGGTAACATAGCTTCATTCTGAGGCATCGGTGAAAACCCAGATTCCCTTTTTATTGCACCCAGTAGTCTTCCACTATTTACATAGATTTTAATTCTATCATAACCTTCCAGAGTAATGTTTCCAAGATTTAGTGATGCAGCATGGCACTTATAACAACGATTCGAAAGTATATTTACAATATCTGTACTGTATGTAATCGAATCAGTATTGCATTCGCTGTTCAATCTGAAATCTTCTTCAACGTCATAATAGCACCCTGTAATACTCAGCATTAAGAATATGATGGCTGCCTTTTTCATACGCCTTTCGTAATTAATTATTCATTGCTCCCTGGTTTATCCAGGCGTCAATAGTATTAATATCGCATTCGGGTATTTGATTGCCTCCGAGTGGCATCATTATCAAGCCTGGGTCCCAACTGATTACACCTGACAATCTACCGGTTGCCGCTACCAGCGATACGCCGGAATGAGTTGTGAGATTCACGCCGGCATTAGGATTAGATCCACTATGGCAGGTCACACAGTATGTATTTAGGATCGGTTTCACATCTGCTTCAAAACTCGCCATTGTTGTATCGCAATCGTCACTGCCCATAGTACTGCATGAATTATTAGGGGCCCCTTGTAGGATCCATTTTCGGATCAGCGAAATCTGTTCTTCCAATAAAGGGGCATTGGGGGGTGGTGGCATACGGTCTTCTGCTTTATCCTCTGTAATTTTCTCATAGAGTTCGGATTTTTCCAGATCAAATGGTACTATTATGTCATCTTTCATAAGACCTTCATAGCTCGTTAATACCAGATCGTCCTGAGCAGTTACAGGATCATGACAACCAGTAAGTGCACAATTACCGGCCAGAATTGGTAGAATATCCGATTCAAAATAGACAATTGAGGTATCACATGATTCCATGGTCGTGTCGATGACTGTAGTATCTCCGGGATCTGGCATCACCGTATCCACAGGGTTTGGCATCACCGTATCCATAGGATTTGGCATCGTGGTGTCGACGGGATCAGGGTCCATTGGTCCTGGATCAAATGGGATCTCTGTCCGGCAAGACCAGATCAGAATCACAAGACAAATCAACATAAAAAACCAATGCCGCATCTTTATCAATTTTGTCAAGGTATTATTGCTCCTGTACAGGGATTATTCCTACGATAATTTCGTAAGCATCCTTCATCAAATATTTTTTCGCATCGTGACTGGTTGCTGTACATGTACATGGATGTTATGATGTGAGCAAATTCTGATTTAAACAACCAGAATAGCCCTTCCATTATGTGATTGACTTTCAAATTTTGAAAGAATGTTCTATAAAAAAAATTCACCAACCAGCCCAGAACAGATATTGTTTTTTTTCATCCTGCCAGGCATAGATTGTACCGAAAACCGGCACATAAAATAACAGTCCAGGCAGCTTCATAACGGTTAAGATAACCCAAAATTAGACCAACAGATTGCAATTAATGGTCCTTGTGAGGACGAAATCGTAAGAATGAATCCTGAAGTGGACGAGATAACGGCTGAAAACGATCCTGGGGATCATGCAAATACAAACTAATGAAGGGAATCTATAGTTTTTTTATGCCAACAGCCACTTTTTGAAATGTGGAGATCGCTCTGTACTGACAATCGATTCAATTTCCGCCCGGGGTTCCAATTCGATCTTAACACGTCCTTTGGTATGACTACTCATCTTTGAAATGGCATCCATATGGATGATGAATTTGCGGTTGATCCGAAAAAACTCACTGACTGGCAACTCCTGTTCGAGTAGTTCCAGGCTTTTATTAAGAGGGAATCTCCTACCTGCACGTGAAATGGCAAAGGTTATTTTATCTTTGGAATAGAAATAAGCAATTTCATCGAGGCGTATAAGATTGATCTTCGCTCCTACTTTTACCAGAAATCTTCGAATTCCGATGGCAGAATTTTCTTCGTCAGTCACTGAACCGGTCGTTTTTAAAGCAGATGAAGAAGTACGATACTTTTCAAGTTTGGACAAAGCTCTTTCGAGGTCTTTTTTCTTTATAGGTTTGAGTATATAGTCAATCGAATGCTGTTCGAATGCACGTAGGGCATACTCGTCATAAGCTGTAGCGAAAATAATTGGACTTTCGATCTCTACCTGATCAAATATCTCAAAACAACTACCATCAGACAGGTGGATGTCCATAAACACAAGATCCGGGGCTGGATTCTTGCTAAACCAGGAAACTGCCGCTTCAATGCTTTCGAGAACGCCGACAAACTCAATGGTCGTATCGATATCAGTGACATATTTTTGCAGCCTGGATGCAGCATGCGATTCATCTTCAATAATAAGTGCTTTCACCATTCATTGTACTTGGTTAACGGAATAGAAACACGGAAAGAACCATTTTTATCCTCGACCAAAACTTTCCGTTTAGTTAAAAGTTCAAATCTTGTATTAATATTTTGCAAGCCAAATTTAGTAGACGGTTCTTTCGTTTTTTTCGGCTGCAAATTATTTTCCACAACAAGGTAATCATCATTTTGCGATCTGATTGAAATTGTTAATGGTTTTTGTCTGGAGATCACGTTATGCTTTATAGCATTTTCTACCAGCATCTGGAGGGTTAAAGGCGGTATATAATACTCTGAATCATCAATTTTTTTAATTACCCGAAGATTTTTACCAAAGCGTTTTTTCAATAGATATATAAAATCATCTATCATCTCGAGTTCCTCCTCCAGCAATATCATTTTCTGATTTCTAAATTGGATAATTGAACGATAATAATCGGACAATTTCTCAATGTACTCCACTGCCAGGTCGGTGTCTTCTTCAACAATGTTGGCAAGTGTATTGAAGCTATTAAAAAGAAAATGCGGATTGATTTGGGCTTTCAGGACTTCGTATTGAGATTCGATTCTTTCACGGGTGAGTGCTGCTGCACGACTAATCCGAAGTTCACGGTTTCGCTGGTAGGCATAAATCAAACTGCCAATCGTAAGACTAAACAGGATTAGAAACCAGGCCCGGTTCCAAAATGGTCGATTGATCTGAAAAGGATAGCTGATTTCACTTGGCTCGACTACCTGGTCATTGATCACACTTCTTACCCTAAAGTTATAGAACCCCGGAGTAAGCTTGGGGTATGAGATAAGCTGATCTCTGGATTCTCTCCAATCCCTGTCATAACCCATAAGTTGATATTGATAGCTGATCTCCTGAGGATCCGTGTGCCAGAGTCCGATATATTCAAATTGTATAAAATTTTCCCTATGACTAAAAGTTTGGACCTTTGTGTAGTCTATTGCTTCATTAAAAAGACGGATTTCATCAAATACAAGATTCGGATAAGTCTGTTTAACATTTTCGTCGAAGAGATAACGAACTAATTTATTATTGCCTCCAATCCAAACAGACTTGCTACTTCCTGCTGCGACGGCATTAAGTGAAGGAGCTAAATGATCCACTCCAACATTCTCATCAAAATAACGAATGGTTCTGGAATGCAAATCATAAATATCAAAGCCAGCCTCATGGACCATAATAATTCCCCCTGCTTCATCCACGGCAAGGGAAGTGATCGAAAGATTTCTCAGGCCTTCCTCCAACCCGTAATGAAGGAATGTATCTCCATCAAAAGAATAAACGCCATCATTGTTCGTACTAAACCATATATTTCCATGGTCGTCCTGAGTGATGGAATAGGCGGTACGGACGGGCAAATGCCCCGTTGTAAGGAGGTTGGATGCTATTTCATTTTCCAGTTTTATGACACCCTGACCATCTGTGCCAAACCAAACAACACCATCGCGATCGACAAAAACTTTGTAGAAAAAGTTTGCATACAGACCATCAGACGGATGAAGGTTTAAGTACCGGATTGTCTTACTTCTAAAAATCTGGTCATCATTATAAATCTCCACAATACCACCTAATGTTGCCAGCCAAAGCCGGTCCTGATAGCCATCGATTGAAAACACACTTCCATTCATCATTCCATCTGATTCAGTCAGCCGGACACTCTGATTAGTCTGCGGATTCCAGCAAATAACTCCGTCCCCAAAAGTTCCAATCCAGATTTTACCCTGGTTGTCGTGATATAATGAAATAATGTTTTCATCTTTCCACCGTGTATCTAAAAGTTTTCCTCCTTCCAACTGATACAATCCATGTTGAGATCCTATCCATACCCGCTGAGCCTGGTCCTCACAGATGGCCTGAACATCTCCCAGTCTATGGCTTAAAACCTGCACCTTACTATGGCCGGAATAGATCTGATTATGATCAATAAACAACCAGAGGTTACCTTCCCGATCGTATAGGATCTCATGGCATTCCTTTTGCAGAAACTCTGGGACAGGATCCTTCCGGATTATATCTGAAGACGTACCGATCTTACATTTAAAGACTCCCTGATCTTCCGTACCAACAAAGATGGATAATCCGGTAATACAAAGAGAGCGAATGCTGCCATACTCCCAGGTTCGGGTCAAGTAATCGATCGTATCCAGCGATAAGGAATAATGGCAAAAACCACCACTGTGAAATCCCATCCATATGCCGGTTTCATCTGCAGTCAGGACATAAACAATCTCATCAAGTAATCCATGCTCTTTTGTCAGATTGTGAATGATTTTGCGCTTATCAACAAATTGACAAATACTTACACCATTGTCAGTAGCGAGCCAGATGGCACCCTCCTTGTCGGTTGCCAACGTATAAATTTGATTCTCCAGCAGGCCATCATCCGTATTAAAATTATATAGATGATCCCCATCATATACATATGCACCTTCTCCATATGTACTGAACCAAAGTCTCCCATTTCCATCTTCTGTGATGCCGGTGATGGGTACTTCAGGAACTCCTTCATCCGGTAGCCAGGCAATTAATTTTTTATTTTGATCCAGATAATATATTCTTCCACTATTATAGCCAATCCAAATTTTTTTTCCGCTACAATAGATAGCACTGACATGCTCCAATCCAGATGTATCGCTCGCAGAAAACAAATCATAATTGATCCCATCGAAACGATAAAGACCGTTTTCGCAGCCAAACCAGAGAAAACCGTTGGAATCCTGCCCCATCACCGATAAGTTGGCATTAGTTACTTTCTCAAAGTCGTGTGACATAAAAAAAGGTGTCTGACCATAGACAGGACCCCATAAAATCATGACCAACGAAATCCATGTAAAACAATACCGACGGAAATTATCCGGCAATAAGCATTGGTATGCTGCCAGGATACTCTGAAAAGTTTCGCAAGTATGTGTTTTGGCAACCATTTTTATACTTATCTACCCTTATTGCAAGTGTGGTCAAAACACTGGATTCTAACCATTATACTTTATCCCTAAATTCCCTGCCAGACCAGGTCTGGTCCTAATTGGAGGGTTCCTTATGCATAGTAATTTCTATAAAGACTTTAATTTCTTCCGAAATCTTCTGAGCTACAATTTTAGGAATATCTATGTCATGATCTCGCAGCGGCACCATAAATTCAGCTTTAATTAATACCCGGTCAGAAAATAACTCTACATGACTGGGAATAATCCGCTCCTGTTTTACCCCATGGATATCCAGGGTTCCTTTTGCTCTTAATTGATGGGTACCCAACCCATCCCAATTTATTCGCTCGATAATTTTGCCACTGAAAGAAGCGCGGGAATACTTGTGTGATTCCAGGTAGTTTTCGTTGAAATGGGTACGTTGCAAATTGCTATTGAAACCCTCAAAATAGCGGATATCAATGGAAAAGGCAAATGTGTTTTCCACCGGGTCTATCACGCCACGAAGATTTTGAGTACTGGCCTGAATTAATTCAAGAGGAGCATCAGATGTAAACTGTATGCTGCCTTCATCAGAGCGATATAGGCCGGTCTGACTCAATGTATTATTGACTGTTAATATCAGAATCAAAAAGATCAATGCCGATACTCTTATCTTAGCCAGTCGCCTGCTGATGGATGCTACTACTTGATCATTATCAGAATCCAATGTCATTTTATTCAGTCATGTAGTTCGGTGATATGCTTAAAAAATTCATCCAGCTGCTCAGGACCTAAGTCTTTGCTGATGATTTTTTTATCCTTATCAAGAATAAATAATTTGGGTGTCTTCTTAATATTAAAGAGCGAATGCATATATGACCTGCCACCCGATTTATCCGTTGCATTTATCCATTCCCCCAGGTTTTTGTCATCAATGAAGTCCCAGCAGGCAGGTTCATCTTTTAGCAACTTGGTACATACAGAGAAAACCTGAATTCCCAGAGTTTCTGCATTTTTGTCAGTGTATTCTTTCAACAAAGGCAATGATTCTTTGCAATGTCCACAGTCATGAGCCCAAAAGACTAAAATAACATAGTCTGATTTGACATCATATAAATTAATGTCTGAACTATCCCGCAACTGCAATTTGATATTGGGTGCATATTTACCTATCAATGTGGGTTCGGCATCCTTTGCATTTTGAATAATTTTATCCAATTGAGATTTTTCAACCCAGGGCGCTTTGTTTTTGGCATAGTAATTTGAAGCCAGATGAACATACACAGCATCCATTCCCACGATTTTACTTTGGGCATAGTCATTTAAAAACTTTATTAAAAAAAATCGGTAAGTTTCTTCAGCAGATTCCATTTTGTCAAGTAAGTAATCGATGCTCTTAATAATTGAATCTGGTTGTTGAAGAGTGAGCTTTTCTAAATAGTAATTAACCTTGTCAAATAAGACATGTTTAGGAGTCCGGATCATTCGGTCATCCTTAAAATCAATATAGTCAAAGTAATGTTCTTTATAATAGAGATATTGAAGCGTATTGATTTCCTCCTGTGTACCTTGGAATTCCGGAATTTCGATCTGAAATCCACTCTTAATCAGGGCAGAGGTAAGCTGGGTCGGATTGTTGACCACCAGCTCTTTCTGATATTGAACAACCTCTTCATTGATTTCCTTTAGTCGGCTATCAATCAGTAGTTTATCTTCTTCGCTGGCGGTTTCTTTTTGACTATTCAACTGTTCGACTTCCTTTCTCTTCGAACCAATATATCTCAGGTTCTGATAGAAATGCTCATTATCTGACGAACCTTCAAAACGGATGGATTCTTCAATATTAGCCATATCTCCTGTAAAGCTAAATTGGTTCTCCTCCGCAGTAACCATAAGCTGAAAATACTTGTTATCCGGAGGCATAACCACCAGATAAACACCTTCCTTAAGTGAATCAGAGCCCATGAATGTAAAGGCACCATTCTTCACGATCGCCGTATCAATAAGGTATTGCTTGTCTGCATAATAATATCCCAAATAAATCGTGTCTTTTGAATAGTCAGTTAATTGGCCTGAAATCTCAAAACCTGATTTCTGAGAATAACTGATTTGTACAAAAAACCAAAATACAAGTACCAGGGTTACTATCCTTCCAATCATACTACTATATTTAATTACTAATCAGCATTTATCATAAAGAATTTTAGCAAATCAGTTCAAGTTGACATTGGTTTTCAAAGTATGGATCGCTATTTGTCACTATATAAACGTACAATTAGTGTCTTTTATGTACCAGTTACGGTTCGTGAACGCGGAGCTGCCAGGAGATAAAGCACGGCCATTCTAATAGCAACACCATTTTCTACCTGTTCCAGGATAATCGATTGATCTGAATCAGCTACCTCGCTACTGAGTTCCACCCCTCGATTAATAGGTCCGGGATGCATGATCACAACTTTCGACTGAAGGCTATTGAGCAATGTTTTATCAATTCCATAATACTGAGTGTATTCTCTCAGAGAGGGAAAATATTTTATATCCTGTCTTTCCAACTGTATTCGCAGAACATTCGCAACATCACACCATTCCAATGCCTCCCTGACCTGATACGACACTTTCACTCCGAGCGTTTCAATATGCTTAGGTATCAAGGTTGGAGGTCCGCACACCATAACATCGGCACCCAAACGTCGGAGGCAGAAGATATTGCTTAGTGCCACTCTACTATGTAGAATATCTCCAATGATTGCAACTTTCAAACCTTTAAAGGAACCAAAATGCTCGCGAATAGAAAAGGCATCCAACAAAGCCTGGGTCGGGTGTTCATGAGTACCATCCCCTGCATTAATAATATTAGCAGTGATATGATTGGCAAGGAAAGCTGCTGCACCAGGAGCAGGATGCCTCATGACGACCATATCAACCTTCATGGAGAGAATATTATTTACGGTATCAAGCAATGTCTCTCCCTTTTTGACCGATGATGCCGAGGATGAAAAATTAACTACGTCTGCAGACAATCTCTTTTCTGCCAATTCAAAAGATATCCTGGTTCTGGTTGAATTCTCAAAAAACAAATTAGCAATGGTGATATCCCGCAGAGAAGGGACCTTTTTAATAGGGCGGTTGATTACATCTTTAAAACTATCTGCGGTTTCGAAGATTAATTCTAAATCATCTAAATTCAGATACTTGATTCCCAGCAGATGTTTCGTGCTAAGTTGAAGCTCTGCCATTACTTGCTATCATTTTTTTCGGCAAACAATAGGACCCGGTCCTGGCCGGAAGTTTCCCTCCATTCAACTTTCACGTAGGCTTCATCCAACGCATCGATCGTAAGCCCCACATAATCTCCGGCTATTGGCAAATGCCGGTTAAATCGTCGATCAATCAGGGTGAGCAACTCTACATTGGCAGGACGACCATAATGTTGTAAAGCAGTCAGAGCTGCCTGGATGGTCCTTCCTGTATAGAGTACATCATCAATGAGAATCACTTCGAGGTTTTCGACCAGAAAATCCATCTCGGTGGAATTGGCTGTTAGTGGTTTATCCCGGATACGAAAATCATCCCGGTAAAAGGTGATATCCAACCGTCCGTAAAGGATCGACGAAAGTTTAAGAATTTTCCTCAGTCGGTTTACAATCCGGTCACTGAGTAACACACCTCGTGGCTGAATCCCAATAATACAGGCATGGGAAAAATCATCATACCGCTCGATCAGTTGATGACACAATCGCTCCAGTGTTAGATTAAATCGTGCATCTTCTATTATTACTTTTCCCCTGGGCATCTAATCTCAAATATACTTATTTGTAGGATGTCTGACCATACCTATCAAAAATTACTTCATGTTGATCAGGTTTACAAAATCAAAGCTAAGTATGTTTTTTACTCCATGAGTCCCTAAGACCGACGGTTCGGTTAAAGACCGGGAAACCTGCCTTCGAATCAGGATCAGACACGAAATATCCTATCCTCAGAAACTGAAAATGCTTGCCTGGTAGTACATTGGCCAAAGAAGGTTCGAAGACGGCATTCGTATTGACTGTAAGCGAATCCGGATTGACAAATGCCAGAAAGTCTTTGTCCGGATGACTGGTTGGCTCCGGATCCGTAAAAAGATTATCATAAAGCCTCACCTCACCGCGAATACAGTGCAAAGCTGATACCCAATGAAGGGTTCCTTTCACCTGAATACCCGAAACATCATCGCCACTTTTACTATTGGCATAAAACGTACAATGAATCTCCTTCACCTGCCCAAAATCATCTTTGGTGAACTCATGGCAGTGAATGATGTAAGCATTTTTTAATCGCACAGTACGATCTGGTCCAAGCCGAAAATACTTTTTTGGAGGGTTCTCCATCCAATCTTCTCTTTCAATATAGATCTCACGGCAGAATGGAAGCTTTCTGGTTCCTGAATCTTCATCTTCAGGATTATTTTCAGCATCCAGATACTCAACCTGACCGTCAGGATAATTCCGAATGATGACTTTGACCGGATCCAGAACAACCATGACCCGGTCTGCAGTCCTGTTGAGATCTTCCCTGATACAAAACTCCAGCAAAGCCAGTTCAATGAGGTTGTCTCTTTTGGCTACTCCCACCCTTTCACTGAACTCCCTGATGGAGGACGGTGTGTAGCCCCGGCGACGCAAGCCGGCAATGGTAGGCATCCGGGGATCGTCCCAACCTGCTACGTATCCATCTTCAACAAGTTTTAGTAAGCGCCGTTTGCTGGTTATCAGATAGGAAACATTTAGCCGGGCAAACTCGATTTGCCGACTAGGGAAAATGTCCAGTTCCCTGATAAACCATTCGTAAAGTGGCCGGTGGTTTTCAAATTCCAGAGTACAAATCGAATAGGTTATATTTTCAATTGAATCGGATTGGCCATGGGCAAAATCATACATTGGATAGATGCACCATTCGTTAGCGGTACGATGATGAGGAGCCCGTTTAATTCGATACAGCACCGGATCACGCATATGCATATTGGGTGAGCTCATATCAATCTTAGCCCTCAATACTTTTGTGCCATCTGCAAAAAGACCATCTTTCATCTGATGAAACAGAGTAAGGTTTTCAACCACCGGGCGAGTTCTAAACGGACTTTCGATACCAGCCTTAGTCGTTGTACCTTTCATTTCGGCAATCTCTTCGGCCGTCGAATCATCGACATAAGCTTTACCTTTACGAATCAATTTAAGGGCAAATTCGAATAACGTGTTGAAATAATCTGAAGCATAGTATTCCCGGTCTTCCCAATCAAAACCCAACCAGCGTATGTCATTTTTAATACTTTCTACGTACTCGGAATCTTCTGTCGTGGGATTTGTATCATCAAAGCGCAGGTTAGTAAGACCACTATATCGGGCAGCGAGGCCAAAGTTCAGACAAATTGATTTAGCATGACCAATATGCAGATAACCATTAGGCTCCGGAGGGAACCGGGTATGTACCTTTTTCTTCGGATCCTTCTTCAAATCACTTTCAATAATCTCCTCAATAAAATTCAGAGATCGGTCATCTGTACCAGCCATATATAGAACTATTCAATTAGATTGATTTAAACATTACATTCTTTCCGGCATCTCAATACCCAGGAGGTCCATACCGTGTAGTAAGACCTTGGATACTGCTTTATTAATCGACAGGCGAAATGCCTTCGCTGCCGGATCTTCAGCACCTAAAATGGGAAGATCGTGATAAAAACGATGGTATGATTTGGCCAGATCGTAGCAATAACCTGCGATCAGTGATGGATCGTAATCGGTTCCGGCTTTACGGACCGTCTCGGGATAGATAAACAATTGATTAAGAAGAATTTTTTCGCTTTCGTGCACATCGGAATAACTTTCGAAGGCAAAACTATCCAAGATGTCCGATTTCCTGCCGATCGACTGAATTCTTACATAAGCATTTTGGATATAGGGGCCGGTTTGTCCCTGCATATCAACGCTGGCGACGGGATCAAAGGTCATTCTCTTTTGTGGATTTACTCGCAGGATGAAAAACTTGAGAGCCGCCATGCCAATTTTTCGATGAATCTCCTCGCGCTCAAAGGCAGGAAGATCAACAATATCACCTTTCTCTTCAGCAAGTTTAGTCGCTTCCCCTATTACATCATTCATCAGATCATCAGCGTCCACCACGGTCCCTTCCCTGGATTTCATCTTTCCGGACGGCAGATCGACCATGCCATAGGCCAAATGGAATAAACCATCTGAATAGGGTTCATCAAGCAGGTTCAGAATCTCAAAGAGTACTTTGAAATGGTGATTTTGCTCGTCAGCCACCACATAAAGCATCCTGTCAATTTTGAAATCACGATATCTTAACATGGCGGTACCAATATCCTGAGTGATATAGACGGAGGTCCCATCGGATCGAAGAAGGAGTTTTTCATCCAAATCCATATGAGAAAGGTCCACCCAAATGGAGCCATCTTCTTTTTTATAGAATTTATTCTTTTTCAGACCATCAAGGATCTCCTCTTTTCCAAGTTTCCAGGTATCTGATTCATAGTAGAGTTTATCAAATTTAACCCCCAGCCGTCTGTAGGTCTGATCAAAACCCTCATAGACCCAGGCATTCATAGTTTCCCAAAGAGTAATCGTAGAGGGGTCCTCCTCTTCCCAGCGACGCAACATTTCCTTAGCCTTCCGTCCTAATGAGCTATGTTGATTAAAATATTGATTTTTATAAGACCGGAAAAAAGCTTCCCGGTCGAGCTCCTGATCATCCCTTTCTGTAAAGATTTGATCAGCTTCAGTTGAAGCCTGCCATCGACTATATTCCTCCGCAAAAAGTTTTTCAAACAAGACGTAGTAGTCACCTACCAGATGGTCACCTTTTTCTCCGGTGTTTTCCGGTGTTTTGCCCTCACCCTTTAGTTGCCAGGCAAGCATGCTTTTGCAAATGGCAATTCCCCGGTCATTGATCACCTGCACCCGTACGGTCTCAAAGCCATTGGCGATCAGAATCTTGGAACATGACCACCCCAATAAAATATTGCGAATATGACCTAAATGCAATGGTTTGTTGGTATTTGGTGATGCAAATTCGATCATCACTTTTTCACCGTTCCTGGGCCAGTTACCAAATTGTTCATCGGCAAGCATTCTTGAGAGAAACCCGAACCAAAACTGTTTCGTCAGTGTCAGGTTGAGAAATCCCTGGATAAGATTATAGTCATGTAATTCGGGCATTTTACTGATGAGATAATCACCAATAAATTTTCCCAATTCGTTGGGATTTTTACGCAATTCCTTTACCACAGGGAATAGTATAACCGTCATATCCCCGGCAAACTCACGTTTAGTTGGAGAAACCACCAGCAAATCTGGATCTACCGTCTTTCCATACTGACGATGCAAGGCATTGACAATCTCTGTTTTGATCTTATCGAATAACAGCATTCCGATACTTGGTTCTACTTAATGAGGGCTCTAAATACAATAACAGCGGGACAAAAATAACAACCTAATCGTCAAATGATTGATTTACAGTAAAAAAACTAAAGTTGGTTCCCCCATATTGACGCAATTGTTCGAATTGAGGATGTGACTCAAAATGGTGATTTTGATTATGTTCAAGTACAAGAAGTCCATCCGGATTCAGGAACGATCCCTGAATGATAAGATTGGGTATCTCCTCAATCCAGGTCAGAGCATAAGGTGGTCCGGCAAATATATAATCAAAAGAGACCCCCCGTCTCTTTAAATACTGTCCCGCGTCCACCCGATGTGCAGTCAGTAAGTCTTCGATATTCAGAGCCTTGGTAACCTCTTTTACAAATCGCACACACGGTAAAAACTTATCGACATAAACGACATTTCGACAACCTCTTGAAATTGCCTCATATGAATGACTGCCGGTGCCTCCGAAAAGATCAAGCATAGTGATTCCTTCAAAGTCTAACCTGTTTTCCAGTATATTGAAAAGGGCTTCTTTAGCAAAATCGGTAGTAGGCCGGGTTGGCCATTTATCTGCCGGAGGGTGAAATCGGCGACCCTTAAAGTCACCCCCAATGATTCGCATGATGCATGCAGTAGAATTCGAATAGATCCATTGGATTTTTAACCGACAACGGCAATCTCCAACCATTTTTCCAGTCAATGGTCGAGACATGAATAAAGTAACGACTTAGTTCTTCCTTCAAGTCGTTTATTGCTCCGATATTGGCTGTAATCTTAAGATTAACCTTCCGTGGATTAAGCTTTCGGTGTTTACAGGCAGCCAGAATGTAATACAGTTGATCCTGAGCATTTGGTGCATGATACCGGTTAATCAAAGTCAGTTTCTTATTCTCGAACACAATCAGATACTGATCTATGCCATGTTGGACAGAGAATAACACCGGATCTTCCGAAATCTCCTGCTCTAAAAATGAAGTGATTGACTCACTCAGGTGCTGCACCTGACTGGTTGGGTAAAGAGTCGAGAGTAATTTTCTCAGGGATAAAGGATAAGCATAGACACACACTGATTCCCGATTAGTTCCTGTTGCTACCACATCATCTTTCTGGGTACCTGATGAGACAAAATTTAGATAATCTGACCACGCATTCTGTTCAAAAAGACTGCGTGGAACATAGGTAAAGGAATCATGATCCAGGGCAATATGTACTTCTTCAAACCGATTAAACCGGAGATTATTATTCTGCACAATGGAGAGAATCTCAACCGGATCTATATACCGGAAATGCTCATGCTGGGCTTTGAAGGGAATGTGCTCATAGACCGAAACAATGTTGCTCTGATCAATGATCATAAATGCAAAACTGTCCATCCTGATCAGAATGGACAGTTCATTTGGGATATGTTTTATTTCTTCCAGTAGTTCAAATTATCGCTCCCAATTGCCCGAGAGATTCGGTTTTGTCATATCACCAAACTTTATCAGGTTGTTTGGTTTATATGAGTTGTCATATCTCGCGAACCTGGGATCTCCAAAAGGTCCCATAAAAGCCTTTATGGGTATTCCAACCTGTACCACGTTTACCAATGTGCTTTGATACGTCAATGTGTCAGCCTGAATTTCAAACACCGCACCATCACTGTAGGGTACATAGGGAAGGGAATCAAGATTTATGCCAAGAGCTTCAATTGTGTCGATTGCCGGCGTGTATGTTGTGTCATAAGTAATTTCACCTGTGAAATTCGGATCATCCGGATCTCCCACAACTCTAATATTACGGAATTGACCATTGCGGAGTGTATAGGCCAAGCTATCAAAATTAGATGCAAAACTACCATTTTTAATATCCCGGTAAAACTCCTGCATCTTGCGAATCGTGATCAACTTGTCAACAACGGCATTCTGGCGTTTATCTTTTTCAGCTTTGAACTTTATTGGTTCCTGGATGCTGTAAACCAGCAAATAGCCCAACAAACCGATCAAAGCAAACATTATTAAATTTACTACTACTTTCATATGGTTGCAATTCGTCTTATCTGATTCAGCACAATTATACTATTTTTCATTCACATATCGATATTTCAAAACTGATAAACTTTGTCGATAATCCAAGGAAAAGGCATTGTCAATTGCACAAGTCCTATTTTACGATATATCCGGGGTACTCAATGACCCATGATCTGTTGCAAACTGGCCAATATATCCTCAAAGTATAAAAGTATAAAGATGCCATCTCTGTGAGCTTTGGTGTGCGTATCTTTGATATTTTTTACCATTACCAAGGAAACCAATTGACAAATCATTCTCTCTTTCTGGCAATAGAATCTTCCTGCGATGATACTGCAGCAGCCGTGCTGAGGGATCGAATTGTGTTATCAAATGTTGTGGCCAGTCAGCTGGTGCACCAGAAATACGGAGGTATTGTACCAGAAGTAGCTTCCAGAGCTCATGATGAGTTGATTTGGTCGGTAGTAGCTCAGGCTTTGTCCGAGGCAGAGGTTAAAAAGGAGGAACTCTCAGCCATTGCCTGTACTCGTGGTCCTGGTCTCATGGGTTCGTTGCTGGTCGGATTCACTTTTGCTAAATCTTTGGCATACTGTCTTCATATACCCCTCATTGATGTGCATCATATGCAAGCGCATGTGCTCGCCCATTTTCTAGCTGACCCTGCACCTCGTTTTCCCTTTCTCTGTTTAACCGTGTCCGGTGGACATACTCAGGTAGTGTTGGTTAACGATGTTTTAAATATGAAAGTTATCGGCAAAACTATTGATGACGCGGCTGGTGAAGCATTTGACAAAGCCGGGAAACTGATGAATCTGACTTATCCTGCAGGACCCGAAATAGATAAACTCGCTCAGAAGGGACAACCCCGGTTTGATTTGGCCAAACCACAGATAGAAGGGTTGGATTTCAGCTTTAGTGGTTTGAAGACTTCCTTTCTTTATTTCTTACGTGACTCACTCAAACAAAACCCACATTTTATTGAGGCGAATCTCCATGATTTATGTGCATCCCTGCAATTTCGAATTGTCGATATTCTCATTGAAAAGCTTAAAATGGCAGCTGAACAAACCGGTATCCGTGAAATCGCAATTGCCGGAGGTGTTGCAGCCAACAGCGGTTTACGTCAGAAAGTCCTTGAAATAGGCAAAGAAAAGGGCTGGAATGTCTATATCCCAAAGATGGAGTATTGTACCGATAA
>JBGTCB010000892.1:0-4921 GCA_041748995.1 Saprospiraceae bacterium
TGGGATACCATTACATATTTATTGATTACCGAAAACTGTGGAAAGTAGCCAGGAGGCTGTCAAAATAGTCAGGATGAGTTGTAGCCCTAGATCGTCCATCTGACACAGCGAGACGAAGGGCATACAGATCTATTCTATTACTTTTGAAGCAATCTTGCTCTTATAGATTCCGATACAAAACCATTCAATGATGTATTTAATTCCATTGCCTTTAGTGCTGCATCTCGATGTAATTCAGAAGGAATGCGAACATTAAAACTTCCCTTAAATGGCTTCTCTGGTATAATACCTGCTTCTTTACAATCTTCTAGATACTCATCAATTACGCTTTTAAAATCTGACTCTAATTCAGTTCCAGTAGATCCTTCATAAGATAATAACCCTTTAATTCCAATTACTTCTCCAAAAAGCAATTCATCCTCTTTACTGTACTCGATTGTACCTGTATAGCCTTTATAGTCTAAATGTTTCATAAGCCTAATATTTCTTTGACTTGCTTTAACTGATATCCCTTCATTATTCCACCGGGATGAGGTTTATGCATATAAATGGGCACTCCTTCCTCATTCATGAACGTAACTCTCGATCCTGATGTCTTTCCTTTCTTCACTTCTGTAAAACCAAAGTATCCAAGTAATCTAACCATCTCATTCATATGAAAATCTGATGGCCTACTCAAAAACCTTTCTATTAATTTATCCTTTTTTGACACAACGCAAATGTAACTATATTTAGTTGCAAACTACAGATATTTTAACGCTTAACCTTCGCTAAGGCTCCGGGTACAATGGATGATGTTTCTTAAGCCTCCGTACACACCCACACTCACACCTCAGACTCCACACCCCACACCCCAATTTATCCTATCTTTATACGATGCCTCGGACGAAAAAAATATTACCCAACTATACCTATGAGGAATATTGCCAGTGGGAAGGAAGTTGGGAGCTCATTGATGGCATCCCTTATGCAATGACTCCTGCTCCCACCCCAAGACATCAACGAATTGCGGTGAATGCCGGAGTGATCTTACATCAGCAACTAAAAGCAAAAAATTGTAGTTGTACCATCTACCAACCCATTGACGTCAAGATAAATGAACACACTGTCGTTCAACCGGATCTCTTGATTGTTTGTGCCCCGATCGATAAACCATATCTTGACTTTCCACCCACCCTGGTTGTGGAGATATTATCACCCTCTACCCGCGATAAAGACCTCCACACTAAAAAGGAATTGTATGCTGACTTCGGTATAAAATACTACCTGATTATCGATCCGGATAACATTTCGATTGATGTACATCTTCTAAACGAAAGGGTATATGATAAATTGGATGCACCTTATCAACTGGAAATAAATATGGGATGCCAGATTAATCCGGATTTTAAGGATTTGTTTGATTAAGTTAATTGGATAAATCCCTTCTGCAATATGGAGAGCTTCTGAATCGGGTAATTTAGCAAGTTCTTTACGTAAGATTTTTTGATCTCAATCCTGTACATAACGGTTGAGCTGCCCAGTCTTCCGAAGTTCGTCCGGTATCTCCGAAAATGGAATACTCTCTTCCTCCCTTCTTCTTCCACTGGAAAAATCAGACCATCGGGAATATCACCGATTTACCGAAACTGATGCATAACGATCTTCTTATTCTTATCCATCATCTACTGAATCCCTTCCGTATTCCTATAATTTCGAGATACCTAAGATAACAACTTTAATGCATCAATGATTCCTTACTACACTTTTTGACCGCAATCAAGTTTGCTGAGATTTGCCTCAAGAAAATTTATTGGCTTATTAACCTTTTCTAAGCAGGCTCACAGGTCCTAAGTGTTCCATCGTGATCACCACCCTTCATTGACTTTAAGAATTTTCCCAATCTATGGTCTCTCAAGCAACCATACATAGCTTCATTTTTGGATCAAATGTTGACCCGATTTCCGGATGATCACCGGGTTCTTTCACAAAAGGTGCCAAAAGGATGAACCCCTGTCGAAGTTCGATGTTAACAGAGTATATAAATTAGCAAGAAAATCTGTAATTTTAGTTACAATTTGTTTAACTTGGATACATGGAGTGACTGATCCATACTTACAATAATTTACTAATTTTTACATAAATAAAGACTGCTTATGAACATTACATTCGAGGAACTTCGACGTGTGAAACACAGTCTGCCAACAGGCAGTGTCCGTAGAATAGCAAGAGAATTGGCTATCCCGGAGCAGACTGTAAGAAATTATTTTGGTGCTGCAAAATATGTAGAAGGCACACCTGTCGACCGGCATATTCAACCCGGACCGAATGGTGGTATTGTTCACCTGGAGGATACCACAATCCTGGACTTAGCCAGGCGTATCATTGAAGAACAGCAATCTTCCTAACTAAAACTAAAAAAGGTCACCTCATCGGTGGCCTTTTTTTTTTGGCCGCTGAGATAATCCGGTTCTGTCCCTTGAACCAGGCTTATGCATTGGAGATAGATGATATACGATGCACGATATTGGATGGACGATATTGGATGGACGATGGACGAATTTCTATGTACGATGTACGTTAGAGAAGTCGCTGACCGGATCTATAACCTCCTGATGCGTTAGTAAAAAACCCAAATCATAGTTGAGCCTTACCTCCCAAATTAGCATTTTTGTGATCATTTAGGAGATTCGGTATGTTGGAGGAGCCATTTCGTTTAAGCGAGGACTTTCAGGAAATTCTTGATATCCTGGAAAACAGCCGGGATCATGTTTTTATTACGGGAAAAGCCGGCACCGGCAAATCCACGCTTTTGCAACTTTTTAGAAAGACCACCGGCAAAAAAACCGTCGTGCTGGCACCTACCGGTGTTGCGGCTCTTAATGTATCCGGTCAAACGATTCACTCTTTTTTCAATTTTGCCCCCCGGCTGCTCATCGAGCACGATCTGATCAAACGCAAAGACCGGAAAATGCTGCAAAGCCTGGAAGTATTGGTGATTGATGAAATATCGATGGTCAGGGCAGATTTATTGGATCATATTGATTTTGTACTCCGCTCTGCCCGTGCATCCGAGGATCATTTTGGCGGGGTCCAGATGGTGTTTGTCGGAGATCTCTTTCAACTACCACCGGTGGTCTCAACCCCCTATGAAAAAGAGTACTTTCATACGACCTACGAGAGCCCTTATTTTTTTGCCGCTAAGGTGTTCCGCTCCGGCTTTCGACCCCAGATTGCCGAACTAACCAGAATCTACCGTCAGGAAGAAAGACACTTCATTCAAATGCTGGATGCCATCCGGTCCGGTGATATCGACGAAGAGGTACTGACTGCATTGAATGAGCAGGTCATTCCCATCGATCAATCATATCAGGATCATATCGTCCTGACGGCAAGAAATCAGGTGGCCTTTGCCATTAACAGCACAGAGCTTCAGAAGCTACAGGCTGAACCCCGGTTATTTCCGGCTAAAATCACCGGCCAGTTTAATCCCTCTCTATTCCCTACAGAAGCAGCCCTGGTTTTAAAACCCGGAGCACGAGTGATGCTCCTGAAAAATGACCCTGCCCGGAGGTATGTCAATGGATCCATTGGTGTCGTGGAGGGATTCGGAGAGATGACCATCCGTGTGCTGATCAACCATGAAACAAAAGAAGAGCTGGTCGAAATAGGGCCCCATGAATGGGAAGTTCTGAAGTACAGCCCGGACAATAAAAAACAGATAAAAACCGAAGTCGTTGGATCATTTATTCAGTTTCCGCTCCGGCTAGCCTGGGCAATCACCATTCATAAAAGTCAGGGAAAAACTTTTGACAAGGTATTAGTCGATCTAAAGGGTGGTGCTTTTGAGCATGGTCAAACCTATGTCGCACTCAGTCGCTGCCGGACCTTAAGGGGATTGCGGCTGCGGCACCCGGTTCACTTTCGGGATATATTGATTGATGAACGAATCACTGACTTTTATCAGCAGATGAATCGGTACTAATTCCGCCGCTTTGTTTCATATTTGTTCAGCTTCTTATTATTTTGAGGAGAATCTATAATTCAAGTTCCAATGACTACCAGAAGAAAGAGGCAAAAAACTGCTAATGAACAACAACAGGCCCGGAAGTTTTTTATCGTTGTTGCCGTTTTAACGGTAATCTTTCTCATTCTTGGATATATATATTATTCCAGTTGAGGTGATCCTGAGCCAGAAAGAAGCAGCCCATCAATAGGATATATGTTCTCAGCCTCTTCAAACCCTGGTGGTGTTTTTAGGTTGTTTTACATTATGCAGGGATGCTGCTTACCGGTCCAAACTGGGCAATTTTATTGCTGAATTACTTCTACTTTCCTGGCTTAGCTCAATAATTTTAGCACAAAAGCCCTATTGATTAAAGCCATGGGGTAATACAAAGAGAATGAAACTCAATCTTGATATTAAATTACCCAGCAGCGAAGCATGGTTGTCTGCAGTGATGAATGACTTTAATGCTTTCCTGCAGGATCATGCAGACTGCGAACGAAAGGCATCATCGATGGCAATGAGTTTTGTAGCAAAATATCCTGACCGGACGGAAATCATTCCTGAACTGATTGCTACGGCCATCGAAGAACTGGAACATTTTCAAACCGTGTACAACATCCTGCAGGCTCGGGGTATCCAGCTGCAACACAGTATTGGTGAAGATCCCTATGCCAAAGCACTGGTGCGCCAGTGTCATTCCGGCATTCGCGAAAGGTTTCTGGACCGCCTGCTTATTGCTTCGGTGATGGAAACCCGGGGAGCTGAACGATTTAAGATGGTGTCGGATGCTCAGGAGGATGAAGAATTGTTTCGATTTTATAAAGATCTCTGGACATCAGAGGCTAAACATGGACATATCTTTGTAAAAATGGCTCTGAACTATTTTGACCGGGATCAGGTATATGACCGCCTGAATTGGTGGCTGGACCGGGA
>JBGTCB010000893.1:0-3328 GCA_041748995.1 Saprospiraceae bacterium
CGATTTCTTCAGGGACGCGGTAAAGGAAAGAAGTTTACAGGCAGCGGCAATTTAGCGGAATTTATTCAGTCAATCACCAGACCCCGAAAGGTACTCATGATGATCAAAGCGGGAAAGCCTGTGGATGAAATGATAGATCAAATAGAGCCCTATTTAGAACCGGGTGATATTTTAATGGATGGCGGAAATACCCATTTCCCTGACACCAACCGTCGGACTGCTTATCTGGAGAGCAAAGGTATGTTATATATAGGAGCTGGAGTTTCAGGTGGTGAAGAAGGAGCTTTACGGGGACCATCTATAATGCCGGGGGGATCGCTGGCAGCCTGGGAGCAGGTCAAACCCATTCTTCAAAAGATTTCTGCCAAGGTCAATGGCGAGCCCTGTTGCGATTGGATTGGGCAAAACGGAGCCGGCCACTTTGTTAAAATGGTGCATAACGGGATCGAGTACGGTGACATGCAACTGATTTGCGAGGCATATCAAATCATGAAAGACCTGTTGGGGATGTCTGCGGATGAAATGCATAAAGTATTCTCAGAATGGAATCAAGGTGAACTGAATAGTTATCTCATAGAGATTACAAGCGACATTCTTGCCTTTCAGGAGGATGGTGAGCCCCTGGTCGATAAAATTTTGGACACCGCTGGTCAGAAAGGAACAGGAAAATGGACCGTCATCACTTCCCTTGATCTTGGCATCCCGCTAACCCTTATTTCTGAGGCAGTTTTTGCCCGTTGTCTTTCTTCGCAAAAAGAAGAACGTGTGGCTGCATCCAAGGTTTTAAGTGGACCGGAATTGTCGTTCTCCGGTGATCGAATCGCCTTTATCGAAAATATCCGGCAGGCGCTTCTGGCCTCAAAAATAGTTTCGTACGCACAAGGTTACGTATTGCTGCGTGAAGCTGCCAGAGAATACGGTTGGGATCTCAATTATGGCGGTATTGCACAGGTCTGGAGAGGAGGCTGCATCATTCGCTCGGTATTTCTCAGTAAAATCAAGGATGCATTTGCCACCAATCCGGATCTCACCAATTTACTGATGGATCCATATTTTAGCGACAAATTAAAAGTACTACAGCCGGGATGGAGAAATGTGGTAGGAACCGCGATCTCCCATGGTATCTCTATTCCTGCATTCGCAGCTGCCTTAACCTATTTTGATGGTTACCGTTCTGCACGATTACCGGCCAATCTGCTGCAGGCCCAACGGGATTATTTTGGGGCTCATACTTATGAAAGGCTGGACAAGAAAAGAGGTGAATTTTTTCATACCAATTGGACCGGTCGGGGTGGAGACACTTCGTCTACTACGTATAATGTGTAGGAGGCTGTTGAATTATTCTTTGATCTTGAAAGGAGAAGATTGATGCTTGCATCTACTTTTTACAAAAATCCGTTATCTGTACCCACCTAAAGATGACACTCCTTTACAAATTAAAAAACCACCTTCCAGGCACCTCAGTTAACATTCAAGGTCCTTTGACTCAAGCAGTAACCTTGCAATTATTAAATTTTCAATTTCGATTTGTAGATTTTCCAACATAATTTCCAAATTATTTTTTAATCTCCAGAATTGGACATTCTTTTTAATCATTAATAGTATTAACTTAGGACCACAAGTGTTAAAGAACAGTCATATGAAGATAGATGCTTACCTTAGTTTATACAGCCTGTTGCTCTTTACCTCATTCTGTACAGTTTCGACCGTAAATGCCCAATCGACCGCGGTCATACCCCCCTGGACGATCAAGTCAGGAAGTACGGTTCTGGGATATTTCATCTCCGACTTGGGTGGCGACATCATTTTTGGAATTGAGGACGGTACAACGACGGTCCCCATCAGAATCCGTCGAAGCAGTGGCAACATATACCTCGAAGGCAATGAGCCAAGAGTCTTCTATACAGAACCAGGCTGCACCGGCACTGTGTACTTGAATGACCAAAACGGTGATATGGTAAGGGCTGCAACCAATATTTTGGGTACGACCTATGGTGTCGGTGCAGACCCGAGCAACTCTGCTATCCTGAGACTTTATAAGGGCACAGGCAGCTCGGTAGCAGATCCGGGGCTTCAGTCAACATACATTAACGGAAGTTGCACTAACGGTTCCCCTTTTGGACCGCCGTTCCGGACAGCAACTGCGATCCTCACCTTCCCTTTTTCTACTCCTATCCCTAATGGTTTCTATCACAATGGAGTGAATTTTGCAGCGTCGAGTATTAGAGGTGAATGGTGATCAAATCCAATGAGACCTGACTAAGAGAAGACCGCAGAAGCTTTGTATTAGCACTCCTGCAAACAAATATGATTGACTACTCGTAGCTCTCAATGAGTGATTGATATACTGCCACTTTCAAATCTTCTCGCAATTTCAATGGAGAACCCATCAATTGAATCATGCAGACTACCGAAATCTGTTCTACAGGGTCGATCCAAAAAACAGTCCCGGCAGCGCCTCCCCAATTATATTCTCCTTCACTTCCGATGACATCACTGGAAGGGATATCCAAATTCAATGAAAAGCCCAAACCAAAACCAAAGCCAGGACCTCTGTCATTGGTCTATTTCTCATTTTGAACGATATTGCTTAAAGAGAAGCATCCAAATGGTTCTTGATCATTAATTTGACCGTCTTCGGACTTAAAATACTTGTTCATTCAGCACTCCTCCGTTCCGGATACATTCTGCAAACAACATGTAATCCGATGTAGTAGATACCAGTCCTCCTCCACTGAATACAAGGAGACGTTGAAGTTATCGCTATAAGCAGAATTGATCACCCTGGTCACTACCAGTAAACGCCGATTGACCGGCTATGGGATTATCATTTATAATTATGGCACCCCTTCGGGGTTAGCCGCTAATAGCTGATTCAATCATTTGTCCTTTATAATCATTTCACCCCTTCGGGGTTTGATGTGAAATTCAATTTCCATTTTCTATCATCCGGGCACCCCTTCGGGGTTATGCCGTCAATGTAACATTCAATTCCTCAATGGTCGTCGCCATTCTATCACCAAAGTTGGCCACTTTTTGGGATGTACGACTTTGGTGTCAGGGAAATTTCGATCTTAAATAGAGTATTTTCCGTGTATTGGTATTTTCTTCACTTACTGTGCTGCCCCTATTTAAATTAAACAAGCCCGAAGGGCTGACAAGATTAGTGTGCCGGGCATGGTAGTGAACTAAAGGGTGCGATAGCGCAAAGGCGTGTTTAGTCCCGAGAGAGCCCGCTGACGGGAATCTCAAAGCTTAAGACAAGGGTGTCCTCTGTGAGGAGGAATCTGAAGGAAGTCGGCGGCAAAAGTCAGGTGTTAACGAACAG
>JBGTCB010000894.1:0-3992 GCA_041748995.1 Saprospiraceae bacterium
ATCAACATAACCTGACTCCAGGACAACGGTGTATTGATTGCTAGCAAAATATCCTCCCCAAATATTGATAATATCAGGGTAGATTTTTCGGACAATTTTCGTTGTGAGGATTGCTTCCTTAAGCTGTGGTCCAGGCATAACCGTCGAAGCAAAATACCCAAAAGCATCTGTAGCCAGAAGATTTCTGATTTTGCTCAATGAGTCGCTCTCCCGATTACCATCGACTATTACATAATCTCTGACACCATGAATTGATGCTGCAATTTGCAATATACTGTTCGGAATGCGATAATTAGGGCTACCAAGGCTAACTGCGCGAGGGTTAAACAACAGAACCTTTTTGATGGATGCAGTTTGTCTCATGCGATTTGTGGCAGGTTATCAAATGAATTATCTTCCATGCAAGACTTTCGCCGTTGCCATTAGACCTCCTTGCACAGAAAAACAACAGCTATTTCAACTGCTCTTCCCGAATCTTATTCAAAGCACTACCTGCTTTCACCCAGGCGATCTGAGCATCATTGTAGGTATGAGTCAATTTTATTTCATCAGATGTCCCATCTGAGTGACTGAGCTGGCAAGTCATCGGTATACCAGGGGCTAGTTGATCGAAATCGACAAGATGAACTTTGTCATCTTGTCTGACTTTGTCATAGTCAGCCGGATTAGCAAACGTGAGAGCCAACATACCTTGTTTTTTTAGATTCGTTTCGTGAATACGGGCAAAACTTTTAACCACTACCGCCTTCACACCTAAATATCGAGGTTCCATGGCGGCGTGTTCGCGAGACGAACCTTCTCCATAGTTTTCCTCCCCAAAGACGATAGTGCCAATTCCTGCTTTTTGATAGGCTCTGGCAGAATCAGGTACAGGCATATACTTGTTTTCTACATAATTGATCACGCTGTTTGCCTGGTCATTGAAGTAGTTAATTGCACCAATGAAACAATTGTTAGAAATGTTCTCCAGATGGCCACGGTATACCAGCCATGGGCCCGCCATTGAGATGTGATCGGTTGTGCACTTTCCTTTAGCCTTAAGCAGAATGCGCATATCCTGCACCTGACTTAGGGTGATTGGTATGAAAGGGGTAAGTAATTCCAGACGATCGCTTTGAGGGTCGACTACAACATTGATGTTTTCACCGTTTTCAGCCGGTGGTTGAAACCCGGCATCTTCTACATCAAAACCTTTCGGTGGGAGCTCCAGTCCGGAGGGTGGGGCAAGACGTATGAATACTCCATCCTCACTTACCAGATCATCAGTCAAAGGATTGAAAGTCAGGCTACCTCCCAGTACCATTGCAGTAACAATTTCGGGGGAAGCGACAAAAGCATGGGTAGCCGGATTTCCATCATTTCTCTTTGAAAAATTACGGTTAAAGGAAGTGATGATGCTATTTTTCCTGTTAGGGTCGTCTGTGTGTCTCGCCCATTGTCCGATACAGGGGCCACAGGCATTGGCCAGCACAACACCGCCGATTGCTTCAAATACGTCAAGAACTCCATCACGCTCAACGGTATACCTAATCAGTTCGGATCCTGGAGTAATGGTAAATTCAGATTTGACTTTTACATTCTTGGCTTTAGCTTGCTGAGCCAGAGAGGCTGCCCGGGTTAAATCCTCATAAGAGGAATTGGTGCAGGATCCAATTAAGCCCACCTCTAATTTTTCCGGATAGCCGTTTTCTCTGACAGCATCGGCAAATTTTGAGATTGGCCAGGCTAAGTCTGGTGTGTAGGGTCCATTGATGTGCGGTTCCAAAGTTGAAAGATCAATTTCAATTACTTTGTCAAAATACTTTTCCGGATCAGAATAACATTCAGGATCTCCGGTCAGATGTTCAGCAACAGAATCAGCCAACGCTGCCACTTCAAAGCGCTCAGTTGCCTTTAAGTACCGGCTCATCGCCTCATCATATCCAAAAGTAGAAGTTGTCGCACCGATTTCGGCACCCATATTGCAAATAGTGCCTTTACCGGTACAAGACAATGATTGGGCACCTGGTCCGAAATATTCTACAATAGCTCCGGTTCCTCCTTTGACGGTGAGTATTCCTGCTACTTTGAGAATGACGTCTTTAGAGGAAGTCCATCCACTCATAGTTCCAGTGAGTTTGACTCCAATGACTTTAGGCATTTTCAATTCCCAGGGCATATTTGCCATGACATCGACAGCATCTGCACCACCCACACCAATGGCAACCATACCCAGACCACCGGCATTGGGAGTATGCGAATCTGTACCGATCATCATTCCTCCGGGGAAAGCATAATTTTCCAGTATAATCTGATGAATGATTCCAGCACCCGGTTTCCAGAAACCAATACCATATTTGTTCGAAACAGAAGCTAGAAAATCATAGACTTCAGCATTGTCTAAATTCGCTTTTCTCAAGTCTGCTTCTGCACCTACTTCAGCCAGGATGAGGTGATCACAATGTACAGTTGATGGTACAGATACGGTTTTTTTGCCGGCCATCATAAACTGTAATAAAGCCATTTGAGCCGTAGCGTCCTGCATAGCTACCCGGTCTGGAGCAAAAAAAACATAATCCTTACCCCTTTTGTAATCTCTTGCCGGAGATTCGGAGTGCAAATGGGCATATAAGATTTTTTCAGTGAGAGTCAGTGGTTTTCCCAGGATTTTACGTGCTTCAACTACTTTCGATGGGAGACTTTGATAAAAAGCCTTGATCATATCAATATCAAATACCATATTATTCTATTATAAGTTCTTTAATTGAGCGTGTAAAATAGTATATTTTACCACTGTCATTGGTCATTGAGTTAGTAAAAACTAGTATTTGAAATACTAAACAAGGATAATTAAAGAAGGTTAAGTGCCGGCATTCTGAACCAGATCAAGGCGATCAAGCAAGCGAGCGGTAATTCTCAAAAAATCCATCTCGGTAATAATCCCGACAAGTTCATTGAGTTCATTGACTACCGGCAGAGCGCCAATCTGGTTTTCACGCATTAATGCCATAGCGGTTCTTACCGTAGCCTCGGAGGTGACAGAGACCGGATTTTTAATCATGATTTCTTCTACTGTGGTTGTAGTATCTTCTTTTTTCTCACGGAGGAGTTCTCTTATGATGAGCCTGCTGGTTACTAAACCCTCCAGGCGGCCTTTTTCATCCTCTACCGGCATATAGCGAATCTTTCTCCAGTCCATCATCTCACCTACCAGATCGATGATGTCATCTCGTTGGGCAGTAAACAAATCGGTGGTCATACATTCACCGACGGTGAGAGTAAGTGGTTTGTAATCTTTTAAATCACCGGCTTCGGGACTTGGCCAATCATGAATGGGGGTTTCTTTTACTTGATTTTGCAAAGTAGTAGCGGTGACAATCGTCAGAGCTTCATCTTTTCCAACTTCATTCAGAAGTTTCGTGTAGCCCCGTAAGAGCCAGCGCGCCCCATTCATATGCTTCGTTGCCCGACCTTCGATTACGCCTAAATATCGATCAATATCTTCAGGATTTACCTCCCGAAGCTCAAGTCCTTTTCGGGCCAATGGCAGCAGTTGAGTCTTGACGAGTTCAATGGCAGAGATTTTTGTGTCGTCCAGCCAACTAAAAGTGGTATCAATACCATAGGATGCTGCTTTGATAAAATTATCCCGGGCTTCTGCAAAAAGAATATGTTTGGTGATATCCGTATATTCATCATTAAAAGCAACCATCAGGCCTAACCAGAACGCTGCGTTGGCTACCTCATCCAGTACGGTTGGACCCGATGGGAGAATACGGTTTTCGATTCGGAGATGAGGTTTTCCATTTTTCGATATACCATAACATGGTCGATTCCAGCGGTAAACGGTCGAATTATGTACCTGAAGGGCCAGTAATTTTGGCACCTCTCCCTTAGCGACCTTTTCTAATGAATCTTCCTGTACATCACTACTCATCAGAACCCTGAAGCGGGCAATATCATCTTTATAAATATCCAGTATACTTTCTTTCAACCAGGCATTCCCAAAATCC
>JBGTCB010000895.1:0-5459 GCA_041748995.1 Saprospiraceae bacterium
AAATCAATGGAAAACCGGTGTCCATTTTCCCTTATTTCTACCGTTGTTTGATTTCCATGTAAAAAGCCATCGGGTTGATTTCCGGAATATTCGGGAGGTAGGGCATTGCCGCTCTTATTATAAATGACTATCTGATCACCAAATAAATGGATTAATGCCTTTACAATTAATTCCAGGCTCTTGTACATACCCGGAGTATGGCACTGTATGACGGCTACCTGCTCATAAATATCTACAATTAATCCTGATAGATTATCTCCTTCTCCATTTACCAGCCGATAGGCATTGGTCAGAGGATTGGGTTGTCCAATAGATTGCCGTCTTTTCAGGCAACTATTCAATCGGCTATTCCAAAAATCCTGATCAAGCTGAATATCATCATAAGACAAGATTCTCACCGCGATGCTGCTGTCGTGGTAATGACCGGTTGCCAGATAATCACCTCCCGGAGCGTATACTTTCACAATGTCACCTTCTTCAACCGCCTCCTTATCCCTGATACCCCGGGAGAAAATCCAGGGATGTCTTCGGTTGATAGCGGCCAACTTATCTCCTTTAACTACAATTTTTGGATAATCTGTAAGTTTCATCTTACAAAAGTAGATAATATTAAGGCAATTTGCGATTTACAATTTTGGATGTACGATCTACGATTTACGATTTCGGATGTACGATCTGCGATATATGATATACGATATACGATGTACGATATCCGATGTATGATTGAGATATCCGATGTATGATTTTGAGATGTGCAATGTGCTACTGGGATAGGCGGCAGAGAATGAAACTTTCATAACCAGGTTGGTTCATATTTGGCTGCAAAGCATTGAAAAATTAGGATGTTATCAAAAAGTAGATGTGTGGCACAGGTCAATAAAGTAATTACCGCTGCAGGTGGATGCAATTTGTCATCATACTAATGTTGCTCCCAGACTTTATTATGTTTTATTTATATTTGCATTATAACTTCGCACTTAATACTATGAAATATCCTAAAGACATTCTAGTGCTGCTGCTTTTGAGTCATATTTTAACTCTTAGTTTAGCTCAGGACATCAATAACGGTCTTACAGCGCATTATCTTTTTGATGGTAATGCGAACGACAATTTTGCTGATAATCATGGAAGTGCAGTAGGAGTGATGAAGGTTGCGGATCGATTTGGCAATCCTGAATCTGCTTACTATTGCAATGGTATCCCTGGTAGCTATATAAATCTGGGATCATGGAGTGCCCTTAAAAATACTGCGGCCAGCATTTCACTTTGGGTTAACATTGATACCTCATCTGCCTTAGGAATGGGCTATCTCTATAATCCTATTTTAGTGACCAAGAATGGCAACACGAATGATTATTTTGAAGCCTATTGCATCTATACCCATTATCCAACGAACAAGTTAAGATCGATTGCGACTCAACCGTCGCCAATCTATGAAAAGTTTAACACAACGGATGTTATTGAATTTGACCATTGGTATAATGTGGTTCTCACCTATGATGATGACTCGTTGCGATTGTTCATTGATGGTCAAATTGCCGCTTCAGTCGACAAAGGTTTTACGTCGCAGTTTAATCCAAACGACTCAGTGATGATTGGCTTTTCCGCTGACACAAAAAATACCAGATATTTTAATGGTGCCGTAGACGACTTAAGGTTTTACGATCGAGTGTTATCCCAAATCGAGATCGAACAGATTTATACTCTAGAATCAAAATCCTCTCAAATGTGTCTCAAATGTAATGACACGAATTTGGGAGTGGGGTCCAACGCATTAAAATATGATTTAGGGAGTCAGAATACTGCGCTTGGAATGGGTTCAGGAAGGGCAAATACCGGTTCGGGAAACCTATTTCTAGGGTATAATGCTGGTCAATATGAAAGCAGATCTAATAGATTACATATTGGTAATAATGCAATCTCATCGATTATCACCGGGGATTTTTCGACCGGTTTTATTGGAATTGGCATTGATGATCCTGAATCGACGCTACATGTGAATGGAACGATTAAGAGTCGTGAGATTGTCGTTGATCCACTCTTCTGGCCTGACTATGTCTTCGACACTGGATATAACTTAATGCCTTTAGATACACTTAGTACCTACATCGCCAGGGAAAAACATCTACCAGGAATCCCACCTGCTAAAGAGTTACTGGAATATGGTCTATCTGTTGGCAAGATGCAAGTTAAGTTATTGGAGAAAATAGAGGAATTGACCCTGTATCTTCTGGCACTCAAAGAGGAGAATGAAATCCTAAATCAAAAACTCGGTGATCTTGAAAATCAGATGTTGAACAACAAATAACCTAATGATTCCTATAGTGCCATTTAATCCTCATCAAGTGGACAGGGACCAGCAGAAAATCTATTATTTTTATGCGGGAGCCGGCAACTTCACTCCATTGTTCAAGTGGTACTTCGGCGGCCCAGTCATCTATTTCTATATCCGGATTTTGACGAATAAGTCTGAGGAGAATTTCAATGTCAAAAAACCACGAGCTTTTAAATTTTTCCTGAAAGATCTTGTCCAATGACTGGTTGGCTAAAAGTTTGGCACCACATTGAGTATCATAAACATTGATATTAAAGAGGAGACTGACCACCGTCGCGAAGATGCGTCCCAGATAATGTCTGAACCAGGTGCGATTGATCTGCACTCCCAGCCTCTTCCAGCGACTGCCGAGCATGATTTTGAAATGGGGATTTCTTTTAAAAACATCTTCCATTTTCAGGATCTCATGAAAGGGAGTCGCCAAATCCGCATCCAGATAACCAATAAAATGATAATCTTGCTTAGCGATCGCACTCAGAATACCTTCACGTACTGCCTGGGCTTTTCCACTATTTTTAGAAAGACTTAATTTAAATGCATTAGGAAATCGGTGTACTATCCCGGTAAGTATTTGGTCGGTATCATCCGTTGATCCATCATCGACAAAAAGCAGATGGTAATTGGAATGATTTAAGAGAAAATGTTCGAAGACCGGAACATTCAATCTTTTTTCTTCATTGTAGCAGGGGATGATTAAACAGACTTCCGGCATATGACCAGGTTTGAAAGTCCGGGTAGATTTATTCCGATCTTTTTGAAGAAACTTCCGATTTTATAATCAGTTAACAGGATATTTTTAATAACAGAAGTAACCACTAAACCTCCTTTCCAGGTGGCAAGATCCGAAGCTCCCTGGTGATTAGATCCCAACAATTTTTCTTTAATTAGTTGGATCATTCGGGGTGGAATTAATGTCAGAAAGAAATAACGTTCAAAATTAGTCTCGTACCCTGCAGCAAAAAGCCTTTCCCGAAGAGTTCGGTTGGAATATCTTCTATAGTGTTCCAGTACCACATCATGATTTGCAAAAAGTTTCTGATAGGCGGGTACGGTTATAAGGAAGGTCGTCCCCGCATGGATAAAGGGATAGTCAGACAGTAATTTCATAAAAGCGATCTCATCTTCAATATGTTCAATCACATCGAGAAGTAAGACTAGATCTACAGACTTCTTTGGAAGATCAAGTTCCTCAAGTTGTTTATACAGGGTGAGGTTGGGGGTCTTGATATTTTCTTTTAACTGATTGAGTAAATCATCTGAAAAATTGATATCAACACCGGTAAATTTTAATTTTGGAAAATCCAGGGCGAGCCGATGAACTAAATACGCATCTCCGCATCCGACATCTAAAACCGAGATAGTATGATCATCAGCAATTTTTATGACGATGCCCTGTAAATAATCTTTAATGACCTCGTAACGGGCAAGTTCCCATGGATGTCTCTGTGTATTATCAAAATGAATGATTTCGGTTAAGTCCATCAAAAGTCTATTACAAAGGAAGCACCTCAAATGTATGAAAAGAAGCTTACAACCGCCTCCTGGCTATCAATTGTAATTTTATAGCCCTTCGTAAAATAATTCTGCAAATAGAGTATCTTGTCTTTAATGGCTTCTCATCACAATCTCAAACAGCTATTTGACCTCGATGGCCGGGTGGCTGTCATCACCGGTGCCAGTAAAGGTATTGGTGCCAGTATTGCCAGAGGACTGGCTGATTTTGGGGCCACGGTAGTCGTCAGCAGCCGTAAGCAGGAAGCTGTCGATGAGGTAGCCCGGGAGATAAATGACGCTGGTGGGCAGGCCTGGGCTCAGGCTTGTCATGTCGGTGAACCGGAGCAACGTAAGGAGCTGATTGAAGTTACAGTAGATAAGTATGGCAGGTTGGATATCCTGATAAACAATGCTGCCATCAATCCCTACTATGGACCCTTTGATGAAATTACGGATAGTGCTTTTCATAAGACCCTGAGTGTCAATATTGACGGGGTCAGGATATTGAGTAATCTGGCCGCGATTCAGATGAAGAAGCAGGGCAAAGGCAGCATTATTCACCTCAGTTCCATAGAAGGATTTCACCCCGGCAGGGGCATGGGTGCTTATAGTCTGTCTAAGGCTGCGCTGAATATGCTCACCATGAGTCAGGCAAGGGAATGGGGCCGTGATGGGATCCGGGTGAATGCGATAGCTCCGGGTCTAATCATGACGAAATTTAGTGCCGCCCTGACCCAAAATGAAAAACTGATGCAACACATCAAACAAAATGTTCCGGTCGGACGGGTAGGACAACCGGAAGAAATAGCCGGGTTGGCCGTATTTCTGGCTTCCGATGCAGCTTCCTATTGTACAGGAGGGATTTACCTGGCTGATGGGGGTTTTTTATTGTCGTCAGGATTGTAAATTTTTAAATCTATCCAGGAATGAATAAAAAGATAATCCTTTTTAAACGACCGGCTGGTTTACCTGATCCGGATACCTGGCAACTGGTCGCAGAGGAAATAGAACCGCTTCGGGATGGTCAGATTATGATAGAAAACATTTATGCCTCCATCGATCCGGCAATGCGGGGTTGGATCAATGATCGAAAATCCTATCTGCCACCCGTAGAGCTCGGCGATGTCATGCGGGCTGGTACGGTGGGAAGAATTGTGGAGTCCTTTAATCCGTTATTTGTCGCCGGAGATTTGGTTCAGGGAGGAGGTGGAATTCAACAACTCATTGTCTCGAATGGTCGGGGATGGAAGAAAGTGCCCTCCACCCATGTCCCCCTGGAAAAATATCTAAGTGTTTTAGGCCTGACTGGTTTTACGGCCTACTTCGGACTATTAGATATTGGAAAACCAAAGAAAGGGGAGACCATACTTGTTTCCGGGGCTGCTGGGGCAGTGGGTAGTATTGTTGGGCAAATAGGAAAAATCATCGGTTGTACAATGGTGGGTATAGCAGGTGGTCCGGAAAAGTGCAAACGAATTCTGGATCAATATCAGTACGATGCTGCCATTGATTATAAAAACGAACGGGTGAAATCACGTCTCAGGGAAGTTTGTCCGGATGGAATCGATATCTATTTTGACAATGTGGGAGGTGATATTCTGGACGTTGCATTGGCAAATTTGAAATTCAA
>JBGTCB010000896.1:0-2740 GCA_041748995.1 Saprospiraceae bacterium
ATGCTTCCGGTAATGAGCTTATTACAGAAATCTCTTCGTTTCATTAAGGCTGAAATTACCAAAAAAGGCGATGATTTCAATGAAAAATGCACTCGTCCTTGAAAATCATGGATGGACTTTCCCTGGCTGTCTTCAGACTGATGCACTACTAAACCCTAAATATAATAGGATGGAAAATCCTCAGATTACTTACCTGTGGAAATAAAATTGTGGGTACTCGCACTCTCGCGTTTGACTGCCTGGTTGATCGCCATGTTTACTGTGAGTTTTGAGACGGTGGGAGCGGCTATACCGAGCAAAGCGAACGGTTCTTCTTTTAGGAGGCTGATGAAACTCAGGTGGATACCTTAATCCGAAGATCGTCGGTTATGAGATGCAGCAAGATGTCTAAATACCGGCATCTTCTGGAACTTTCAGAACCTTATTGAGAATACTTGCAACCCAATGAGCAACAGACGTCATCAATATAATTAGTCATCGTACCCGACCAAAGAAGGGAAAAAGAGCATAGCGCTATTTGCTATGCTCCCTCATTTCTATTACTATGTCTAAAAATGTTCGGACTGGATTTCTTGATCCGGGGCTGATAATTCTTGGCGCCGGGTCCTTTTAAGGACATTCGGGGACTGGTAATGACAGGAGTGGTGGAAACACCTTTACTAAGACCTCTTCGCTGATAGTTTTTAGCTGCCGGTCCTTTTAGATCCAGGGGTTTGTTTCGGGTAACCACCGGAGTGCTTTTGAACTCTTTCAACACCTGATAATTCTTTGCCTGCGGCCCTTTCAATCCGTTGTTATTCTGGGCTTGAATCCCATGAGCAATCCATAGGCTGGCTAATATGAGAATTACTTTTTTCATTTTTATTTCTTTAATCTGTATACACTTATCTTTATCACTCTTTCAACTAACAAATAAACAGCAGTACAGACAAAAAGTCTCTCCCAAAAAAACTGTAAATAATCAGAGAGTATATACGGACAGAGGTTATCCGTATAAATACGGATGCACTTAGATGATCCTCAGCTGAGCAGCTTTTTTAATTAGTTCGGCGGTATTTTGCACTTCCAGTTTTTTCATCATATTTACCCGGTGAGTTTCCACCGTTCGGGTACTTACGAATAATATTCCGGCAATTTCCTTGGTTGTCTTGCCTTCTGCCACATACTTCAGTACTTCCGATTCCCGATCCGAAAGAGGCCGATAATTATTGCCTTCGAGAGACAGGTTTTGAATCATCAGCTCTTTAATGTGATCATTGAAGTATTTCTTGCCAGCATAAACTCTCCTCAATGCGGTAAAGAGTTCTTCATCATCTGCATTTTTCAACAAATATCCATAAGCACCGCTACGCACACATTTTGACACATACAATCCGTCGTCATGCATCGAGATGACAATGAAGCGCACGTGCCGGAATTTCTTTTTTGCCAATTTGAGGACTTCAAATCCATCCATTTCCGGCATACTCAGATCGAGTAAAACAATGTCGGGTAGTGGCCCTTGCTCAAGCACTTCCATGAGTTCTCCACCTTTACCCAAACTATGCAGAATCTCAAAATCCGCCTGGGTCGAAATCAGGGCTTTTATACCATCCCTGAATAACTGATGGTCGTCAACAATTATAATCTTAATCATTTTGCAAAGGTATTTCAATCTCCAGAGTGGTGCCATTTTCAGCAGAAGTAAGATTCATACTACCCTGAAGTATCCGGCAACGTTCTTTGATATTTAATAGCCCGGATCCTGAATATTTGCCCTGTGCATCAAAACCGGTACCGTTATCATTAAAATAAAAAGAAATCCGGTCATCAAATCCAGTTAATGACATTTTTATTTCGGTAGCTCCCGAATGTTTCAGCGCATTGTTGAGGGCTTCCTGGGCAATCCGGTATAATCCGATATTGACTATATCGGGTAATCTTGAATCTTTATTTATCGAATTAATATATCTGATGGTGATACCTGATGCTTTGGCAGACATTTTTGCCAGATTAGCCAACGCCTCACCTACGCCAAAATCAACCAGGGCCTGTGGCATCAGATTGTAAGTCATCCGCCTTACCTCGGCAATTGTCTCATCCAAAAGATTCTTGATCTTATCTTTGGCCTCCCCCGAAATCGGCAATTGCTGAACCATCATTTTCAATGCCGTTAACAATGGTCCGAGACCATCGTGCATTTCTCTGGACAATCTTGCCCGTTCTTTTTCCTGTCCGTGTAAAATTGCCTTTTGAGTAGACAACTGCAATTGTTCCTCCTGTTGCTTCAGGTCTCTCAATTTTTCCCGCATATGAATGAGCGATCTGCCAAGGGAATCGTGCTCGCTCAGTATTTCGTATTCGGCTTCCAGATGCATCGCTCCAATTTCATTGGCAAAATTCATCGCCTGACGTATGGAAACCACCAACTGATCCAGTGCTTTAAACATACCTCCAATTTCATCCTCCCGGTAAGAAGCAAGACTTTTCATGGAAAAATTACCCAGAGCCATTTCACCCAGACGGTCCTTCATATCTCCCAAAGGCTTGACCAGACTCCTTGCCAGAAAGAAAGATCCGAAAATTGTGAGAATGATGACAAAACCTAAAATCAGAATGAGCCGGTTTTGCATATCCATCAGAGGCTGATGCGCCTCCCGCTTATCAATTTCAGATAAGATGGCCCATTCAACGCGATCCACTCTCAAGGGACCATACGAACTGAATACATCTACACCGCGGTAATCGGGGAAAAAGTCCG
>JBGTCB010000897.1:0-1511 GCA_041748995.1 Saprospiraceae bacterium
TAATACAAAAGTGGTTGTAGTTATAATAGTCTAACTTGGAAGACCAGAACTATGAAAAGATTGGGAATAGATCCGAATGATTTTATTATGTATAAAAGACTGGATAACAAGGTCTTAAAAGCAAGTTAGATGGGATTATTCATTGGGTTTTCGTAGTGAGAGGTAAAAATGCAATAAAGACGGGTACTCCAAGCGCTTTTTGACTCGCAGACATGGTCACCTTCATAGCTTGTCCCGCGCTGCGCGGGAGTGAGAATCAAAAAGAGCTTATGTGCCCGTATTGGCAATCAGTTTTACCTCGTAATAGACAATCTAATGCATAATCCGGGTTCAACAGCCTCCTGGAAGCATGCAACACTCCCACTGCCTCAACAGTGAAATATGAGAGTGGTCTTTTGCAGATGATCTTACTGTGTTTTGGTACTATCCGGAGAAAAGGCAGGGTCATCTTCCGGAGTATCGTAGGGTTTTCCCTTCTTTCCAAAGACCGAAACATTGACATATCTTTTAGGATTCAAACGTAAATCCTGGAGAAGGAAATCAAGGTTTTGTGTTGCCCGGTTAAGATTGTCATAAAGTTCCTGATCTTTCATGAGGCTGCCCATGGTTCCCTTACCTGCATTGAGTTGAGCCAGGAGGTTCTGAAGTTCTTCAAAAGTAGCATCTGCTTTCTGAAGAGTTTCGTCCAGTGAGGTAATTGCATCATTGGTGCTACCTAATGCACGGTTAGCTTTCAGGATAGTCGTATCAAGGCGGGCATGAGCAAGCTGAGAAGTGATCTGGTTGGTATTCTCGAGTAAGCCAGTGATCTGAGCATTATTCACTTTGATGTTTTCTGTGACCGATTCAAGGTTAGATAAAACACCAACAATCTGCCTGGAAGAGTTGGTAAAGAGCAGGTTCATCTGGATGCTCATGTTTCTCAGATTTTCCATGGCGATACCCAGGTCAGCTACCGTTTTTCCCAAACCTTCATCTTTTCCATCGATCAGACTTTGGTTAATACTGTCGATTACCCCCCCAACGCCTTGTTGAATGGTCTCCATATACAGATCTATTTCATTGGGCTGCACCAGCGATTGGATGAATCCCAAACTTTTGCCTGGTATAGTGCTGCCACTCCGAAGACAGTCTGTGTCGCAATTGTCAGAATAACTCAGCGTAATAACTTTGCCCCCCATCAATCCTGCATTTCTTAATTCGGCGATAGTGGACGGTGGTAGTTTGATCTGTCGATCCACATCAAGTACAACCCTTACCTGAGTCAGATCTTCCGGTTTCATATAGACGTCTTTTACCGTGCCTACCTTAAATCCATTGACGAATACCGGTGATGATACCTGCAGATTATCTACATGACTGTACTCAACATAAAAAGTATTGCTTCGCTCCAGTAGATTACTGCCGAGTAGAAATTTATAGCCCCAGATGAGTAAAACAATTGCTACGATCGCCAGAAGGCCAATTTTGATTTCTTTTGACATAGATATTTCAGGATGTATATTTTTCTA
>JBGTCB010000898.1:0-10242 GCA_041748995.1 Saprospiraceae bacterium
CCACCCTATAAAACAATAAAGAATGACAGGCTCACAACCCACCATTCCGGTTTCCTTAAAAGATCTTCCACCTGCGGAATGAAGTCCTTTCGTATTTGATAACGCATCGATTTGTCATCGATTTGCAGCATGGCCACCAAACCAAACAGAAACAGGCTGATCGATAAAAGATACACGGAGTAGATGAGGGATACAAAGAATAGGGTGGAAAGGATCAGGATGATGTTAGTATGCCTTTTCTCAGCCTTTGATCTCATATGGAGGTCATTTCCTCAAATCTACTTTAATGTTTTCCTCTAGGAGGCTGATGAAATACTCAGTTTGATGCTGAAGCGACGAGAACGGCTGCGGTCTTTTTACTAGAAAAGTCATCGGATAAGATATCAGCGCAAGTTGGATATTTCAACAGTCTCCTAGACCGTATCCGGGTGTGGATGTTTCCAGGGATCCCGGTACGGTCTTTCCAATAGCCTGGTTGCCTCCGGATCATTGACAACCAACCTGGTTTTCGGATCATAGACGAGTGGTCGGTTCAGGTCACATGATAAATTTGCCAGTATGCAACTTGCTGTAGAAATATGACCCTCCTGCACATCGGCAACCGGACGGCTACCGTTATCGATCGCATCTAAAAAGTCAATCATATGATTACGCATGGCCGATGCAGCAAATAATTCAATTCCTTCTTCGGTAAGATCCTCAGGATATTTTTCACTTTCGTTTACCCAGTCCATTGCCATGGTGGGCTCTTTACTTCCGGTGGGAAAAAATTCATACTTTCTGACACTGGCTTTCAAAGTTCCCTTATCTCCGTAGATCATATAAGCCCAGGGATATTCAGGATCGGGTGCATTGCCCCAGCTACGATGATTCCAGATGCAATTAAGATTTTCGTATTCAAATACGGCATGTTGGGTGTCAGTGGTGTTGGCAAGGCTCTCTTTCTGAACATAAATTCCTCCACTGGAGAAGATTTTCTCCGGCCAACCCAAATCAAGCATCCAGCGGGTAGCATCAAACATATGGACACACATGTCACCGACTATGCCGTTACCATACTCCATGAAAGCCCGCCATCTCCGGTGTACCGGTCCATTGTAAGGCCTCATGGGTGCCGGTCCCGTCCACATCTCATAGTCCAGATGGTCAGGTACCGCTTGATGATCTTTCACAATGTTTCCCCGCATATGGTAATAGCAACACATGTCCACATGGGAAATTTTTCCAAGTAACCCTTCGTCGACGATTTTACGTTTGGCATCTACCAGATGAGGAGTGCTTCGTCTCTGGGTACCAATCTGTACTACCTTTTTATATTTCCTGGCAGCGGCAAGGATAGCTTCTCCTTCGAGGACATCGACGCTGATTGGTTTTTGCAGAAAGACATGAGCTCCCGCTTTGATCGAGTCGATTGCCTGCAAAGCATGCCAATGGTCGGGAGTACCAATCAAAACAATGTCGAACTCCTGCTCTGCGAGCATTTTCCTGTAATCACCATATTTTAAAGGTGTTTTACCAGATTTTTGTCGTTTACTGACGAGATCCGATGCTTTGTCCAACATCTCTTTATCGACATCACACATGGCCACAACTTCTACATTTGCCACCTGGATGAGCCGAAACAAATCGCTTTTCCCGTACCAACCGCTGCCAATCAGTCCTACTCTACGAACCTGGTTATTAAATAAAATATCGAGTCCCTGTGACCCGAGAGCGGAAAAGGCCATAAAGGCAGTACTGCTTTTCAGAAAGTTTCGGCGGTTGATGTTGAACTGATGCATAGTCACAATTAGTTAAATTATCAATTAAGCATAAAATTATACCTTTATCGCTCATTTTTTAACAGCTTATCCTTATGAGTTCATTGCATTTCGAAAAAGTGCGGCAGATTATATCTGAAATTGAGACTCAGAATCCCCAGTCGCTGGATGAGTTGGAACAATTCCGACTGCGTTATTTGGGAGCAAAAAATTCAATCAAACCTCTGTTTGCTTTAATGAAAGAGGTGGATGTCGAGGATCGTAAGAACTTCGGACTCCTGTTAAACGAAGCAAAACAAAAAGCTGAAGAGAAATTTGAGCACGTACAGGAAGCTTTCAAACAGCAGAAAACCAAGGGTGATCCGGATTTTGATCTCACCGCACCCGGTTTACCTCTGCCTTTGGGATCCCGGCATCCCGTCTCTATTGTATTAAATCAGATCATTGATATCTTTCGAAAGATAGGATTTACTGTTGTGGAGAACCGGGAGATTGAAGATGAGTGGCATAATTTCACTGCCCTGAATACACCGGATGATCATCCTGCACGTGACATGACTGATACCTATTATCTGAAAAATGATCTTACGCGGATGTTAAGATCACAAACCTCGACCGTTCAGGTGCATGAAATGGAAGCGAAGAAGCCTCCTATCCGTATCATTTCACCAGGCAGAGTATATCGTAATGAGACCATTTCAGCCCGGGCTCATGCGCAGTTTCATCAGGTGGAAGGATTATATGTTGACGTTGATGTTTCATTTGCAGATCTGAAACAGGTCATTATGCATTTTGCGCAAGAACTCTATGGAGACGACGTTAAGATCCGGATGAGACCATCTTATTTCCCTTTTACCGAACCCAGTGCCGAGGTCGATGTTTATTGGGGCCTCAAAACGGAAGAAGACCACCGTATGACAAAGGGCACTGGTTGGCTGGAGATTATGGGATGCGGTATGGTAGATCCAAATGTGTTGTCTCTATGCGGAATTGATCCTGAGGTTTACACTGGCTTTGCCTTTGGAATGGGTATTGAGCGACAAGCTATGCGCAAATATAAAATTAATGACATTCGGATGTTTTTTGAAAACGATGTCCGTTTTCTAAGCCAGTTTTCAAGCGCGCATTAACCGACTTTATTTTATGAAGCCTAGCATCCCCAAAGGTACTCGCGATTACTCGCCCCAACAGGTCTATCGGCAAAATTTCATATTTCGGGTGATCCGGGAAGTATTTGAGAAGTACGGATATCAGCCCATCGAGACTCCGGTCATGGAAAATCTTGATACACTGATGGGGAAGTATGGAGAAGAGGGGGACAAACTCTTGTTTAAAGTACTTAACAACGGAGACTTCCTGGCGAAGGCAAATGAAGAGGCACTGAACCAACGGGATAGTAACAAACTTATTAGTTCCATATCGAAACGAGGATTACGTTATGATCTTACCGTTCCCTTTGCCCGGTATGTTGTGATGCACCAACACGAGTTACAATTTCCATTTAAAAGGTACCAGATTCAACCGGTTTGGAGAGCTGACAGACCCCAGAAAGGTCGCTATCAGGAGTTCTATCAATGCGATGCCGATGCGGTAGGCAGCAATTCCCTGATGTATGAGGCAGAATATGTCTTAATGATTGAGGAAGTATTTACACAACTTGGTCTGGTTGTCGAAATCAAAATCAATAATCGCAAGGTTTTACGCGGGATTGCGGATACAGCAGGAATACCGGATCAAATGATGGCTATGACCGTCGCTGTTGATAAACTTGATAAAATTGGGTGGGAAGGAGTTACCAATGAATTGATAGCAGCAGGGGTGGCAATTGATAAAATTAAAATACTGCGTGAGTTATATGAAACTGCAGATCTTGAGGCTTTAAGTGTTAGTTTAAAAGATTCCGATGAAGGCTGTCAGGGTGTGGATGAAATCAGGGAGATCATGGATTATCTTACTGATATTCCCCTACGACAACAGTTGACATTCGACCCGACACTAGCCAGAGGACTGAGCTACTATACAGGCTGTATTTTCGAGGTCAAGTCAAAGGAGGTGCAGATTGGTAGTTTATTAGGAGGAGGTCGTTATGATAATCTTACGGGTGTTTTCGGCTTGCCCGGTGTATCGGGAGTTGGGATATCCTTTGGTGTGGCCAGGATCTTCGATGTCATGGAGGAGTTAGGTCGTTTTCCTGCCGATATTGACCAGCCCATTCAGTTGATAATTCTTGCCCTTGATGAATTATGTCACAGATGGTCATTTAAATTGCTTCATGAACTGCATCAAAGTGGGATTGCAGCGCACTTGTATCCCGAACCGGTTAAACTTAAGAAGCAATTAAAGTATGCCGATGGTGCTGCTACGCCTTATGTGATGTTGGTTGGCAGTGAGGAAATGAAGCAGAGGAAATACAACTTAAAACACATGAAAAGTGGCGACCAGTGGGTACTTTCCCTGGGTGATATCGTCCAAAAACTCAAATTCTGATAATGAGGTTGACTGGGCAATCTTTGAGGGAAATTCAGTCTGCCCTGATCCGGGGAGATCTCGTCTGTGAGACTCTTGTCAGCACATACCTGCAGGCTATCGAAGCAAATAAGGATCTCAATGCCTATATTGAAGTATTTGAAAAAGAAGCTATTCAGAGAGCAAAAGAGCTTGATCAGATTTTTCGGGAGAAATCCAGAGCCATGGGGAAACTGTGGGGTGCGGTATTCAGTCTCAAAGATGTGATTTCTTACCAGGGCCATCTTTTGAGTGCAGGAAGCAAGATTCTTCAGGGTTATCAGGCCGTCTATAGTGCGACGGCGGTGCAGAGACTTCTGGACGCAGATGCGATCATCATCGGCAGGGTAAATTGTGATGAATTTGCCATGGGCTCAGACAATGAGACCTCTTTTTATGGACCGGTTAGGAACTCCTTCAACAAGAAAAGAGTACCCGGTGGTTCATCGGGTGGTTCAGCGGTATCCGTACAAACTAACACTTGTCTCATGTCTTTGGGATCAGATACAGGTGGTTCAGTCAGGCAGCCGGCATCCTTCTGTGACCTGATTGGATTTAAGCCCAGTTATGGCCGGATCAGCAGGCATGGTTTAATAGCATATGGAAGTTCTTTTGATCAGATCGGCATCATCGGTCATAATCTGGAGGATATTCAAACTGCTTATATGGTCATGCGGGGTCCGGATGCATACGATGGGACTCTTTTACAGAAAGAAATTGACCGGGACTCTACCCTTGAGGACATCCGGGAGCGACCATTGAAGTTGGCATACATAGGCGAGACCCTTACCCATGAAGGTCTTCAGGAGGAGATAAAAAGTGAGTTTATGCAGTGCATCCTCGACCTGCGTTCAGGTGGTCATCAGGTGGATGAAGTTTCTTTTGATTTACTTGATTATATCATTCCTTGCTATTATGTTCTGACGGCGGCAGAGGCCTCAAGCAACCTATCCCGTTTTGATGGAATCCGTTATGGTTATCGTTCGAAAGGTGTGTCTCAACTGGATGAGATGTATACGAGGAGCCGTACGGAAGGCTTTGGTACGGAAGTTAAACGCAGAATTTTGCTGGGTACTTTCGTGTTGAGTGTCGGATATTATGATGCTTATTTTGCGAAAGCTCAGAAGATCAGGAGATTAATAAAAGAACAATTTGATGCCTGGACCCAATACTATGATGGCGTTTTAATACCCATGACACCAACCACAGCCTGGGAAATCGGAAGTGGGAAATCTCCTGTAGAGATCTATCTGGCGGATATTTTTTCCGTCCTGGCTAATCTGGTTGGTGCTCCTGCTGTCTCAATCCCTTTGGGACGTGATTCGTTGGATCTGCCCTTTGGCTTGCAAATTCTAAGTGCCAACTACAACGAAGACAGATTATTTTTTTTGGCTGAATGTATGCGAAATGGCCGGGAGAAGCGTTAAGTGCATATGTTTAATTAAATAAGCATCGTAAAGAACATATACCAACTATTAATTATGTTTATTTAGTTGATTTTCAGGTTTTGAGGGTGATTGGCATGATTTATGCATTAAATATTTTTATAATGCATAAATAGGTGTTTATGATGTTAGCCTGGAAATTAAAGAAACAGCAAACTTATCCCATGATCAATGTACCCGCATTGCTGCAAGCGTGCCTGATAGCTGTTATATGCTTATTTGGTAATAGCCTGAGGGCTAACCTTGTCTATGATGTCTGCATGCTCAAGTCACTCAATGTCCTTGTAGATGTTGTGGATGATGAGCGGGTAGCCAAATATATTAATGATTTTCTTCGCCATCCTGGTTCAACGGAGGAGTTGCTCAGCAGGGGAAACCTCTATTTCCCTTTGATTGAGAAGGAATTGACTCTACAGGGTTTGCCGGATGCGCTTAAAGTTTTACCCCTGATCGAATCGCGCTTTGATCCGATGGCTGTGTCACGGGTTGGGGCTGCAGGATTGTGGCAGTTTATGATTCCCACCGCAAGAGAATTGGGTCTGAGAATCAATTCACTCCTCGATGAAAGAAGAGATCCGGCAAAAGCTACCCGGGCCGCACTATCCTATCTTCAGTACCTTTATTCAAAATACGAAGATTGGACTCTTGCATTTGCCGCCTACAATTGTGGACCGGGCACAGTGAACCGAGCCATCAAATTAGCTGGAGGACAACGCAATTTTGAAGCCATCAAGCATCACCTTCCAAAACAAACACAACAGTATATTCCTAAATATCTCGCTGCTCAATACATTATCGAATATCAAAGAGACCTTGGTCTCCGTCCTTCCTATCCCAGTTTAGACCTTCAGTGGACTTCAACAGTCCATCTGACACGGAGCATGACTATTTCTGATATTGCTTCACTCGTTCAAATCCCGGTTGAAGAGATCATTGCCCTAAACCCTAGTCTGAACAAAGAATATGTCCCTAAACTTACTCAGGGTTATGATCTGGTTCTTCCTAAGAGGGTACTACCAACTTTTCAATATTTTCTGGAAACCAACGAACATGCAGATTTAAATTTTGTCTATCGCACGATGGAACTTATGGTAGATCAAAATCAATCAATTTTTGAACTTGCCGGTTCTTTAAAGGTTGATCCATATCTTCTTCGGGCATGGAACCAGCTAAAGGGTGATATGCTTGAATCAGGGGACCGTATAATCATTCATGAAATGTATGATCCTGCTCAGGTATTTGCAGAGAATATTGATCTGGTTCCTTTTGTTAAACAGCAGGAGGCATTTGATCCGATACCAGCCGCCTTAGATTATCATCGCCTGCTTTACAGTTTGTTTTTGAGAGAGAAGGAAAAGCAGGATGAAATATTTAGCTGGCACCTTCACCAACATTAGTAAGATTGTGGCTCTGGTTCTATGTTTTTGTCGTAGGCTCGCTGCAATTTCTCGTCAAGTACCGAACAGTCCCCATAGTTGACCAGATAACTTATTAGATCTCGACTAATATCTTTACTTTTGGGTCAGGATCAGAAAAGAATAGGCCCGGGACGAATCCCAGGCCTATCAACCAAACCCTAACCCCATGAACATGAATCTTGATCCAAACTCCCATCAGTGACTGGGAGAAGAACTATAAGTTGAGATCCCGATTACCCGGGACTTTAATTTTACTCTGATTTTTCGGTAACTGTACCCCCGCTTTCAATCACTATCTTCTATAACGTCTACCCTGGTCATTCCGTTCACAACCCCAGAATCGAAGCTGGTTTTAAGTATTCTTCTTATCGATTGCCGATGATTGGATTAGTACTTAACTGTAACTTTAAAAACGGATTGATTTTTATTAAGTTCATCAATTCAGAAAATAGCATGTTAATAATTTCTTAAGAAACCTGAACGACTTTTGTTTCTTGTTTATTCTTCCCTCCTATCTTTGACAAAGTGACTAGCAGGATACCGTTTTGATAGTTGGCTTCAATTGATTCCTGATCAATTTGATCATGCAATTCAAATGATTTGGAAAAATTTTCGATGGAGAATTCCTGCTTTCTGAAATGATTTGATTGTTTTTTTCCCTCGATGGAGCCATTGACCCAAAGTTTTCCAGCGTTAACGCTAACCTCAATCTGGTCTTTTCTGAATCCGGGTACGGCTAACTGCAATTCGTATTTTTCCGGATATTCAATGATGTTCGTCCTCACTATAGCCTGGGTATTTTGGTCGGGAAGCGGGAGAAGGTCTCCTGTTTCGCTCAAGTTGACTCACTATTTCGGAATAGGCCTTTCCTGCTGGTCTGGCAATTATAAAATTCATGATGTGTTTTTTTGAGTTATGTAAATCAATGACCTCTCTGGTTCATCAATTGCTATTCCATAACGGATTTTATGACGTATTGCCTCTTTATAGGCAGCCAGTGTGCCATTATGGCATAATTTCCAGATATCGAATGCCATTATGTCGTAAAGAACTGTATTAAATGGTGCCTACTGTTGAGGGGTAACCTTCATGATACCTCGCATAATCAGAGCATGTCCAGGAAAAGTGCAGACAAACGGATAGTCACCAGGTTCTTCCGGAGCAACAAAGTAAATAACATCCGAACTATGGGGAGGAAGCAGATTAGTGTGATACAAGACCCAATCTGACTCGGGCACGTATCCTTTCTCCTGTCCCTGTAAACCCAAATCAATCGCCATCTGTGCTACCTCATCGATCTTTCCCGGAGCTACTATCAATAGATTGTGCATCATGTCATCCGGATTATTCAAAGTCCAACGTATTTTAGCCCCGGCTTTTATTACGACTTCCCTCTTATCGAATTGCATTCCGGGCAGGGTACCGATCGTGATGGTCTGATCAGGTCCATCCCTCCATTCAGCAGGGATGAGAGTGATGCGTTTGGATGACTGAATATTTATTGCTTCTACGATCATGCCTGCCTCTTTATGATCATGATGAATCATTTCCACAGAACCTGGCAATTCATTGATAGTATAGTAACCGGTTGCATGTAGCAGAGGCTGATTTCCCTGATTTCGAACACCACTTATTTTAATCTCATTGACATAACCTGCCCGGAGGCCCTCCACAAAAATTCTTGCCTGCATGGCATCCTGGGTAACTTCGACCTTATAAATGGTCCTGTTTTCGAGATGGATGGCGGGACTACCGTAAAAGCGGTGATACTTGTAGGTGAAATCCCTGATTTGGTAAGAATCCGGGTTGGCAGCACTTTTTCGATCTACCGGTTGGGTAAAGGTAATGATAAACCCATCTGGTTGAATGTTGACCCGTTGGATCTCAAAGGGAGTTTTACCTGACCATTTTAATTTTTCAAGGCCATATGGTTCGGTACCGGTGGAAGACCACCCGCGATTAGTCATACCCACAAATAATGTCTCATCCGGACCCCATTGCAAACGTAAAACGCCAGAGCTGAATCCTTCTTTGAAAGGGAAACAAATCCCTTGATAGGTGTCATTGACTTTTTCCTGATACACCCGCATGATTTTACTGTGACCCTGGTCACCGATAAGTAGCTGGCCGGTAAAAGGTCCGAAGTTTTCCGGTATGATCACCATGTCGGAAGTAGAAATACCCATGATGGTATGTGGAAACCACACTGAAGGTGCTTTGATAACCGGATTTTCCCTGGAGGATTCATAAAGTGTCAGCCCACGACTGTCGTCGATTTCCTCCATTTTTAATTGGATCGGTGATTCCGGCTCGGAACTCCATTTAAGTCCTTCAGGATGTCCGACAAAATCTCCCTTTTCTATATGGGTCATTCTACCGCTTCCTACCCAATCACCCTGATTTTCCGTATAAAATAAATCTCCTTCCGCGTTAAATCCAAAGCCGGCTGGTGACCTCATCCCGGTAGCAATGGGTGTCATCTTGCCTGATGGAGATATTTGTAACATCCAACCCCTCCATTTGGATAAACTTGCTCCCCGGCCTACCCAACCCAAATTGAGGGTTACCAGGAAGTCACCATCTGGTAGAATGACAGGGCCATAGGAGTATTCATGATAATTACCGGCAAGATCCCAGGTGTAGATAGGTTCATAGATATCTGCTTTTAGATCACCGTCCCGATCGATGAGTCTGGTTAATTCACCACGTTGGGCCGTAATGAAGGATCCATCTTTCCAGGCCAAACCCAAAGGCTCATGAAGGCCTTGTGCAAATCGTTGAAATGCCGGTGTTTTACTATCGGGGTCACTGATGAGCCAGACATCTCCCCGCCGGGTGCAGACACCTAATCTCTGCTGATCATCAAATGCCAATCCACCAACTTCCAGAATGATATCTGCTGGTATTGGTACCTTACTAATCAAATAGTAGTTTGCTTCATCGGTACCGATCGCATTTTGACCGGCTAGATTCATCCTGCTGAACACTAAAAGATTCACCAGGATCAATATGAAAGTATGGCAATGATGTTTCATAATTACCAGCGCAGGTTGTAAGAAAAAGATATTCCCCTGAGGGGAGCAATTAGTTCATCCCTATCCCCCTGATGCCTTA
>JBGTCB010000899.1:0-9591 GCA_041748995.1 Saprospiraceae bacterium
TACGGCTGCAGCATCAATCTGAGTATTTCAACAGCCTCCTAGAGTCGCTGTAATTTACGCACAATAACCTTTTCATCATCGGTAATGCGTAGATAGTACATCCCATTGCTAAGATCTGATAAACTAATTTCCATAACGTCAAAGTCGCCATCACCGGTGTTATAATTGGCAATCGGCCTGCCTTGCAGATCGAGAAGTTCCAGTTCTATAACCTCACTTTCTCCTTGTCTAGCCAGATACACCTTGTCAGATGACGGGTTTGGGTAGACCGAATAATCGTGATCATCCTGCTGCAGCGACCATGCTAACCCGTTTTCCCCTGTTTCTGCGATGGAGTTATCCGGGGTATCCGCCAATAGAGGTGCGCCAATAATCATGGTATAATCCTCTGCCTGCCCATAGTAGGGCTGAAAACAACCATCTGCTATATCAAACCCGGAATAAGCGGCAATTGCCCGTACCCGTAAGGGTATTCCTTTTTTGGCAGTCAGGGGTATAACAAACTTACCCTGGTGGCTCTTGGATTTCTCTGAAGTGAAAATTGTTTCTCCACTGTCACTAAAGTCGCCATCACCATTATAATCAACAAAGACTTTCACATTTTGAGCGTTTTGGGTACCAGTAATAACCATCAGATCATAACTTTTTCCGGGCTCGGCAGCAATAACTGAACACCAGTTGTCGACGTATCCCCCATCTTCTTTGGCATTGCCTGATGCACTCGTAAAATCACCTAGCCGAAATTCAAGTATGCCTAACCCAAAATTGTTGTCGGGATACTGGGTAAGGGGAGTACATTGCGTGCTCACTGGTTTTTCGGCTGACAAAGGCATATTTCCCGTTGAATGCACCCATCCCTGCCGCAAAGACAGCAGGGTAGCTTTCATACGATCTACCTGACCCTTTGTAAACTCATACTGACAGTCTTCACTTGAATAGTCCATAAAGTTGTGAACAAACAGCTCATTGGAGTAACCGCCATCACAAACATTGGTTCCAGAAACATTGCAGGTGCCCAATGAGCGTCTATGAGGGGGTGTATCGGCAACACAGTCTCCGTTAAATCGCCCGCATCCCGTCAATGAAGGACAACGATCACCGATGCCATCCCGGTTATAATCATCTCCTTCAAAACTGTGGTAGAGGCCCAAAGAATGGCCCACTTCATGGATCAAAATGGTACCCAGCTTCGTATTACTTTTTAAGTTGAATGACCCGGTGACACTTTCTTTGTACCCGAAGGCATTATAGAGAATAACGATACCATCCAATGCCGGATCTCCACCCGGAAACCGGGCAAAACCCTGAACACCGGATTTGGCTCCATTATCATCAATCTCACGGACCACCCAGATATTCAAATAGCTATGCGCTGGCCATAGGCTAAGTGACTTAACTGCATGTTCATTGGCACTGGTTATACCCTTGATTTCATAGCAGTCGTCTGCCACACAAATACCTGTGGCGTTGACCCGGACGATTCCATTGGTGGGTTGACAGTCAGGTGTACGGCTGGCAAGTGCAAATTGAATACCCGAACCCGGGGTGGAGTACCCATCCATGCCTGCAAAAGCTTTGTTTAGTTGATCGATTGCACTCTCAATCTGTGCATCTGTAATGTTAACAGCAGCACCGATATCCTGCCCGGTGTGCATGATGTGAACGACGACCGGTATTGTGGTCACTCCATCATCCAGACTACGGCTATTTCTTTTCTGCAGTGACTGGATGATAAGTTCTTGCTGTTCAATTGTTTTTAAAAAATCAGGGTCGCTCTGGATTACCTTATCCATCCTGTTGTCAAAACCACAACGTTCTTCATGTTGGGCGAGGGTTGGGAAATAGAGGGCAATGCAGAATAGGAGGGAAATGATCCTACTCATGGTTCAATATTTGCTAGTTATCAATTAATCTCGATTCTAGGGAACCAAAGACCAGGCCATTTTGAGGGAGAAACTATGTATTTAAATTACTAACTATACATAACTCTCTGCGAGTGAGCAGCTACGTAAGTTTATACTAAAACATATTTTATTTATTCGATATGACTGCTATCACGGGATTCAATCGAAACAATCTTACCTTCCACAGCAAGCAGGGTGTCAGGAAACCACGCCTGTGCCTCCGTCAGGAGAGGTAAGGGATCCTGATACCGGGCACTAAAATGGCCGATTATGAGTTTGCCGACATTTGCGGTTTTAGCAATCCGGGCTGCTTCCAGGGCGGTACTATGCCCCCGATTATGTGCTTCCTGAGCCAGATCATTGGCAAACGTTGCTTCATGATATAGAAGATTTACATTTCTAACCAACGGAATGATTTTCTTGGAATATCTGGTATCAGAACAATAGGCAAAAGTGACCGGGTCCCTTCCTGGGAAGGTCATCTCTTCGTTTTCAATAAGTCGGCCATCGGGTCTTTGCCAATCTTTCCCATTCTGAAGATCCTTCATTTGATGATATGGCACTCCGAGAAGACTAACCATTTCCAGATTGATCTTCCTTTTAAATACTTTCTCCCGAAAGAGATAACCTGTAGTAGGAATCCGGTGATCAAGAGGGATAGTATAAACGTATACATGGTCAGTTTCCAATATCTTTCGACTGATCTGATCATCATGTTCTTTGATTTGCAGTGGATACTGCAGCTGTAAACCGGTAGCTTCGATGATCGTATCGATGAATCCTTTGAGGCCGATTGGTCCATATAAAAAAAGTGGGTCTTTTCTGCCAAAGAGGTTGTAGGAAGTAATCAGACCTGGCAAACCAAAGATGTGATCACCATGTAAATGACTTACAAATATGTGATGAATGCGTGACCGGCGAATACGAAATTCAGCCAGTCTGTTTTGCGTTGCTTCTCCACAATCGATCAGAAAAATCTCATGTTCTGTATCTAAAGCCTGCGCGGAGGGATTTCGATGTAAAGTGGGTACCGCCGCATTGGTGCCTAGTATATGAAGGCTCCAGGCCATTTCAATTATTCTTCTTCAAGTTCTTTCTCCATACTTTCCATATAGATATAATCTACTGCCTCATTTACTGTCGGGATCACTTCTAAAATCGTGTCCAATCTGGAAATCTCAATTAACTTTTTAACAGCAGCGTGTTCCACTCCGGTTACAATAAAGGTGCCTGCCCCTTTCCAGAGCCGGTTACCAGTGAGTATAGCACTAAGGCCCGAAGAATCGACATATCTAACATTGGAAAGATTTAATATGAAATTGGGAATTCCCTCATTTCTAAATATCACAAACTCGGACTTGAGATCGGGAGCCACTATGGAGTTGAGGTTCTCAACGTCTAGTGTCATAATGGCATACCGGTCTTGTTTATCTATGGAATACTTCATTAGTTATCTTTTCGCGGCTTCGAAGGTACAAAGAATAAAAAAAAACACTTTAAAATTGTGATATTTCGTCCGGATGTGCCCCGTCAACTGGAAAGGGCGCTCCAGTTTGATCAGGACGTCCTGTCAATGCTAAGTAAACTATTAGCAACTAACAACCAAGTTTTGCCACCAGGCGTTATGTTACCGAAGTATTAAACTTCGAACTAAATCGAGGCTGAAACGTCTTTATAATGGTAATAATAGGTGGAAAATAAGTAGGACAAGACAAAATTTCCGGATTGTCCAGTATGGCATGATTTTCCGTCAGAACTAATTGAAACACAAAACGTATTGTTACTTCGTCTAATTAATAGTATTATTGTTTTACAAAGTTTTAGCACATATGAATAATAGGTTCTCACCAGAAATCAAAGAGATCATCAGGGCCAGTCGAAATGAGGCATTGAGACTAGGCAATGATTTTGTGGGTACTGAACATTTACTTCTGGGCATCTTACAAGGCAAAGAGTACCTTGCCAATAAGGTGCTTGAGTCTTTGGATGTAGATATCTCCGAGATCAAAGAATTTACAGAAAAGGCAGTTGATAGTAAACGTAGTAAAGCTGATGACTTTGCTCCTGACCAGGAAACCGATCGAAAAATGATTGAAGAACGGTTGGACAAACATGCTGCCAAAGTCTTGAAAGTCTCTTTGTTGGAAGCAAAAGTTTTGAAAAATGATGAAGTGAATCCCGAGCATCTTATGCTTTCAATCCTAAAACACAAGGATAACCGGGCTTCTAAAATACTTAGTCAGTTTGATATTGACTATGATACCTATAAGAATGAATTATATTATTTGATTGAAGAAAAAGACGAATTGGATCAGGATATTTACTCGCAATCAGCTTCTGATCCGGATATGCCTTTGGAAGATGAACCAGGCGCGAGCAGGTATCAACGTAAAGGCGGCACCAAGTCACGCACTCCTGTACTGGACAATTTTGGAAGAGACATCACCAAGCTGGCTGACGAAGGAAAGTTAGATCCGATCATCGGTAGGGAAACCGAAATCGAGAGAGTGTCTCAAATTTTAAGCCGACGCAAGAAAAACAATCCAATTCTTATTGGTGAACCCGGTGTCGGAAAAACAGCTATTGTCGAGGGTCTTGCCATACGTATCAATCAACGAAAGGTATCCCGTACCCTCTTTGGTAAGCGTATTGTAATGCTCGATCTGGCTGCTTTGGTGGCAGGCACGAAATATCGTGGTCAGTTTGAAGAACGGATGAAAGCCATTATGAATGAACTGGAGAAATCCAGAGATGTCATTCTCTTTATTGATGAGATACACACAATCGTAGGAGCAGGAGGTGCTACCGGTTCTCTGGATGCCTCCAATATCTTTAAACCTGCTCTTGCCAGGGGCGAACTTCAATGTATCGGAGCATCCACACTGGATGAATACCGTCAATATATTGAAAAAGACGGAGCACTTGACCGACGTTTTCAGAAAGTAATGGTGGATCCGCCATCTGCAGAAGAGACCATCCACATATTGAAAAACATTGCTCCCAAATACGAAGATTTTCACAACGTAGACTACAGTGAGGAAGCGATTAAGGCTTGTGTGAAATTGAGTGATCGCTATGTGACCGATCGGTTTTTGCCAGACAAAGCCATCGATGTTCTGGATGAAGTGGGTGCACGTGTTCACCTGAAGAATATTCATGTGCCTAAGCACATTGAAGAACTGGAGAAGAAGATTGAAGAATTGAAAGAAAATAAGAATCAGGCAGTAAAAAATCAGCAATACGAGAAAGCAGCTGACCTGCGCGATCAGGAGTCCAGGCTGGTGAGACAATTGGAAGAATCGAAAGTCAACTGGGAAGAAGATTCAAAGACCAAACGATTTCCGGTCAACGAGGACGATATCGCTGAGGTTGTTTCGATGATGACCGGTATTCCGGTACAGCGGGTGGCGCAGAGTGAAAGTAAGAAGTTGGTGCATATGACTGACGATCTGACAGCGGCGATTATCGGTCAAAATGAAGCGATAGAAAAAGTAACCAAGGCTATTCAGCGTAACCGGGTTGGTTTGAAAGATCCCACCCGTCCAATAGGATCCTTTATATTCCTGGGACCTACGGGCGTTGGGAAGACAGAACTTGCCAAAGCACTCGCACGATATATGTTTGATTCAGACGATGCTCTGGTCCGACTCGACATGAGTGAATACATGGAAAAATTCAGCGTAAGCCGCCTGATAGGTGCTCCTCCCGGATATGTTGGTTATGAAGAGGGTGGTCAACTGACGGAAAAAGTCCGTAGGAAACCCTATTCTGTAATCCTACTTGATGAAATCGAGAAAGCGCACCCTGATGTCTATAATATCCTGCTACAGGTGCTTGATGATGGACAACTTACAGATGGGCTAGGCCGTAAGGTAGACTTTAAAAATGCGCTGATCATTATGACTTCTAACATTGGAGTGCGACAGTTGAAAGATTTCGGGCAGGGAGTTGGTTTTGCCACTAAGACCCGGCAGGAAGCGGCAGAGCAGAATTCGAAAAGTGTGATTCAAAATGCTCTGAAAAGGACTTTTTCACCCGAATTTCTAAACAGGATTGATGATGTAGTCATCTTCAACAGTCTCGATAAAGATCATATTCTTCAGATTATACAAATCTCCCTGAGAGAGCTTTATAAGCGCCTGGAAGGTATGGGATATCAGCTGATTCTTTCAGATGAAGCCAAGAGTTTTGTAGCCGAACGCGGATTTGATCCACAGTTTGGAGCCCGGCCACTGCATCGCGCTATTCAAAAGTACATAGAGGATCCATTGGCTGAATACATTCTGAATGAGGTTCCACCTGAAGGGACTCACCTGGAAGCAGTATTGAAAGAAGATAAAGAAGGTCTTGATATCATAGCCAGAAAAGTAGAATCGGATATCGAGTAGCAGGGATTTGGCCGACATACGGATCAAAGTAACAGCATGTCCAACAATTTACTCGAAGTGGATCGGAATTTGTATAATTTTAGGGTTCATAACTATTTTTAACTAAAGTATAAGCATTTGAATAAAAGACAAAAATCAACGTCAACCAAATCTGATAATCTTGCCTATCGCACCAATGGAGCAATTCATGTTCCGGAAATCAGATTAGTCGGAGACAATTTTGAAGCAATTAGTGAAACCATTGGTCAGCAAATTGAAACAGGTGTTTACCGAACCCGGGTTGCGTTAGACTGGGCACGTGAAATGGGCCTTGATCTTGTTGAAATCTCACCTACTGCCGATCCACCTGTTTGTAAGATTATTGATTACCGTAAATTTATCTACGATAAAAAGAAAAAGGATAAAGAGATCAAAGCCAAAACCGTCAAGACGGTAATCAAGGAAATACGCTTTGGACCTAATACAGATGAACATGACTTCGAATTCAAAGTGAAACACGCCAAGAAGTTTTTGGAGGAAGGGGCTAAAGTCCGGGCTTTTGTACAATTCCGGGGTCGGGCTATTGTTTTTAAAGACCGGGGGGAGTTGCTGCTGTTACGATTCTTAAAAGACCTTGAAGAGCATGGAAGCGCGGAGGAACTTCCGAAACTGGAAGGCAGGCGGATGTCCGTTATTGTATCTCCAAAGAAACGGAAATAAAGTAAATATCAACTACTTCCGATGAAATAAGCCTTGGATTTTAAAAGGCTTTTTTTACCTTTGCACACCTTCTCTGAGGGGGAGGTAAAAATTGTATTGTTATGCCTAAAATGAAGACACATTCCAGTGCAAAAAAAAGGTTTCGGGTTACTGGTACAGGAAAGATAAAGCGGTTTCAGGCTTACACGTCACACATGATGCGTAATAAGAGTAAAAAAGCCAAAAAAAGACTGGTAGGTTCTGCCCTGGTAAGTGATGCCGATCATTCACGAATAAAGAGACTGTTGTGCATCTGATATGCCCATCAGTTATAATTATTTAACAAAGAGCTGCAGGCCCAAGCATTCAGGATTTTAATCCGGAATCCCTGTACTCTATAAACAACAAAAGTCATGTCCAGGTCAGTCAATGCCGTTGCTTCCAGACGACGAAGAAAGAAAATCCTAAGTGCTGCAAAAGGGTATTTTGGTGCCCGGTCTAAAGTCTACACCGTTGCAAAAAACGCGGTGGAAAAAGGATGGTGCCATGCCTTCCGGGATCGCAGAAAAAAGAAACGTTCATTCCGCAGATTGTGGATAGCCAGAATCAATGCAGGAGCAAGAGAACACGGCCTCTCCTATTCGCGATTGATTCATTTACTATCGGAAAAAAATGTGGCGCTGAACCGCAAAGCATTGGCGGATCTGGCATTAAACCACCCGGATTCTTTCGCTGCTGTTGTGAATCACGTCAAGTAGAAGGATCTACATTACATTTTCATTTTCAGGCCAGATACCTCTCAAAGGAACTGAATATCAGTTACTTTCTATACCATATTCGATAGACAAGTAGGTCAGGATATTATATACGAGCCTGACTGTCAGTTATAAAGATACGTTGCTAGCAGATTTTCGCCCTAGTTAAAGATTCTTGATCGCAGAGGGAAGATTTGATATAAGGATCATTTCCCGGACATCAAAAAGGGCAGAAATTAAGCAGAGTATGTCACTTTCGCATGGCTTCCACCGGATCGAGTTTTGATGCCTGATTCGCGGGAATCAAGCCGGCCAGAATACCAATGACAATACTGAGAGTCAATCCAAAAAATATATTTTGCAGTGACAGGTACAGTTCAAAATCAATCACCTGAGTGAGAATCTTCATACATAAAAAGACTAAAAACAATCCGACTAAACCTCCAAGGATACAGAGAACTATTGCTTCAATCAGAAATTCGAGAAGAATAAAATAACGCTTAGCACCGAGGGCCTTCTTGATACCGATAATACTGGTTCTTTCCTTAACACTGACAAACATGATATTAGCAACGCTAAACATACCCACCAGGATAGCAAAGGCTCCTATAATCCATCCTGCAATGTTTAATACACTAAAGATCGAATCCAGAAACTGGGTTATAATCGAAATCTCATTGATCGAGAAGTCATCCTTTTCCGATGGCTTTAACCGACGGTGAGCTCGTAAAACCCCTGTAACCTCGTCTCGCATGACATCAATACCAGCACTTTCACTGGCTTTTACATTAAGTTGGGTGCCCCAGGGATTATTTCTCATTTTCACATCACTCATTTTCTTAGCCAGGGTATATGACAAAAAAACAGCCTCATCATAATCAAGTGGATTGATCAGTGACTTACCTGATTTTTCAAAAAGTCCGATCACCTGCAGAGTTCTTCCCATCAGCTTAATATTCTTGCCAATAGGATCAATGGCACCGAAAAGTTCTTCCGCAATGGTGTGGCCCAAAATCACCCGATCGCTGCCATGTTCGTATTCATGGGGTGAATAGTATCGCCCCTTCTGCAGCTGCAAGTTAAAAATGCTTGCATACTCATAGGTGGCAGCCATGACAAAAGCTCCTTCTACATTGTTCGATCGATATTTTACCGTCTTGCGCCCAATACGGACCATAAGAGATGCTTCCGAAGCTGATCTCACCCGGGTTTTTACTACTTCGTAATCCTCAAAGCTGGGTACTGGTCTTTGAAAGTATTTCCAATAAGACTCGCCGGGATTCTCCGCCCAGGGTAACTTGCTGATATAAATTACATCATTCCCTAATTTTTCAAAACTCCCTTTTATATTGTCTTCCAATGAATCGACCGCAGACATGACAGCGATGATGCAAAAAATACCGATGGTAATGCCAAGCAGAGATAGAAAACTACGCAGTTTATTGACTCGAAGCTCATGAAAAGCCTGATCAAAACTCTCGTAAAGGATTTTAAAAACAATACGCATACCTGAAGAAATGCCATCGGCTAAATTACGGCAATAAAGCTACCCGTTTGCAGCTATTCGATGAAATCACCGATTCTATCTTCATAAGCACTGCCGATTGACAACGAATCATCACTGGCAAGAGATAAGTTTTTCTATTTTTGTGGTGCTTTTCAAAAAAAGTACTTTAATGAAGTCAAAATTATCACAGTTTAGCTTTAATCTACCCAAGAACCTGATCGCTAACTACCCTTCCGAAAACAGAGATGATTCCCGATTATTGGTTATAAACCGCAAGACCGGTGAAATCGAGCATCGCATTTTTAGGGATATTATGGAATTTTACGATGATGGTGATGCGATCATCTACAATAATACCA
>JBGTCB010000900.1:0-2383 GCA_041748995.1 Saprospiraceae bacterium
CAGAAAGAAATTGGCAATATGCCCCAGCACCAGACTTTTACTGGCCGGAACAGTCAAAAACTTACGGGTAAAATACCCAGACTCATTAATTCCTGTATTTTTAAAACAATCAGCCACCGAAGTAATATCCAGCAAAAAATCAGGTTCGATAATCAGTGCTCTCGGAAGATAAGTACCCTGTTCATCGATCTCGGTATCAATCAGATTGACTTCGACAGGAAACCTTAAAGTTGTGCCGAGCAGATCAATGGACTCATTGAAAAGCTCATTTCGATCCGGAAGATTATAACGTACCCTTATCTTTTGATGAGGCAATGCATGATCAATGGCAATCAGCGTCTCCGATTGTTCGTCTTTTTCAATCACCAGGATACGCTGGTATCTCTTAAATTGTACTACTTTGTCTTCTGTACGTAAATAAATCTGATCTGGTGGTATTTCCTGGAGAATTTCCGGTGTTGGGACTACCTGATAAATAATCCGCAGGAGATCACTGGTAATTTTTAATCCGAGTAAATAGGTTTTCTGCAATTGATCCGGTGTACCTGTATTGGATTGGCATGCTGTGGCTTCTCTTCTGAATCGATGAATGTTAAAAAGTAATCTTCCAGGTAAATTGTGCTGGTGACCGGTATAAGCAATAATGCTAAATATTGTATGAAATTGAATGCCGGTGTTTTTCACCGCCATTTTACAAATATTAATCAGCAGCTCAACCTCCGCGGATATCTTTTGTTCAAGGGGTAATTGTTTACGTATAATTTGTGCCAGAGATTTTACAAACAACTCACCTGTCATTTTTTCACTCATTCCTGAAAGTATTTATCAAACTCACAATTTGGCCGGATGTTTCGATGATTTGAGAAGAGGTTTGCTTCATTGCATCTTCTTCTGAAGTGATCCGGGATAATATTGAAAAAGCGGCTGACAAACCCAATGCAGTCGTTTCTTCGAGTGTAAGTACTAGAACTCCACAGATACCTACAACTGGTTTCCGGTATTCTTTTTCCAGCCTGGTGATGCCTGAAATCAATTTGCCATCTTTAGTCTGCTGATCAATTTTACCTTCACCGGTAATAATTAAATCACATCCTTCAACTTCTTTTTCTATTTGAAGTTTTTCAAGCAAGTAGCTAACACCGCTTATCAGGCTGGCATGAAAAAAAGCCATCATACCTCCTCCGACTCCACCCGCAGCACCGGCTCCTTCAATCTGATCCAAATCAATTTCCTTCCATTCTTTAATGATGTCTCTGAGATGCACCATACCTGCCTCCAGGTGATCAAGGTCTGGGGTTGAGGCACCTTTTTGCGGTCCATAGACAAAAGTAGCTCCCTGAATACCCGTAAACGGATTCCTGACATCACAGAGCACGCTGAACTTAACTGTGGGCAATCTAGGTGGTGGAATGATATGCCTGATCTCGTATAATGTATTGCCTACCGGTAAAAAATCATGACCCAACGCATTGACAAACCGGTATCCCAGTGCTTCCGCAATACCACATCCACCATCGTTAGTTGCACTGCCTCCTATACATAAAACCAATTCTTCGATAGTTTCCTCCAAAGCAGCCTTTATCACCAATCCTGTTCCTATAGTTGATGTTTTCCGCGCACTAAGCTCGGTTTCTGAGAGTAGTTGCAAGCCAGAAGCATTGGCCAACTCAACGTAGGCAGTTTTACCTACACGGAGAAAATGGCCTGTAATAGGTTTACCAAGGGGATCAAGTGTTGGCACAGACACCAAATCACCACCGATCGAAAGCCTGATCGTTTCCAGACTCCCCTCTCCTCCATCTGCCAATGGTCTTAGAATGCATTCAGCACCAGGCAAGACCTTTCTAACCCCTTCGGCAATGCTGTTGGCTACCACTACATTGGAGGCAGATCCTTTAAAACTATCAGGAATAATCAGAATTTTCACAGCTGAGAAAAAGGCTTAAATTTACTCACTATGCATGAAATTGATAAGGTAGTAATTAATTTTGATGAGGGCCAACTCTTTTTACTCAACATTTGTCTGGGGTTCTTGATGTTTGGAGTGTCGCTTGAATTAAGTCTCAAAGATTTTAAATATGTATTTCAAAAACCCAAATCAGTTATCGTTGGCCTCACCTCTCAATTGCTACTGTTACCCATTTTAACCCTGATCCTGATCTATTTTATTCAACCGGCATTCACTATTCAACTAGGTATGTTGATGGTTGCTGCCTGTCCGGGAGGAAACATTTCCAATTATATGGTACACCGTTCTAATGGCAACACTGCGTTATCAATTACCATGACCTCGATTGTAACTCTAGCTGCGGTAGTTGTTACTCCTTTTAGCTTTTTTATTTGGACAAAGGTTTTACAAACACCCAATGATTTTAAGCGGGTG
>JBGTCB010000901.1:0-1752 GCA_041748995.1 Saprospiraceae bacterium
GGCGATCCCATTCAAATCGGTGCGTTATACCGACAAATCGGTATGGGGCCTGAACTTCATCCGTTCCCACTCCAGGACCAACACCTATCACACCTGGTCGCCGGTTCCGGTACAATTCAGGGGCGTTGATCTGGGTTATACCGGTGCCCTGATTTGGAATGAGAAACCGGCCAAAGCAGGAGGAAATGTCGCAGTAATTCCCTATGCGCTGGTCTCCTCCTTTAAGGATTCTGAATCCCCGACCGACTCGGAGAATAAAGCCCGGGCCGGTGTCGATGCGAAAATAGCCATCAGTTCCACATTAAATCTCGATATCACTGTCAATCCGGATTTCTCCCAGGTGGATGTCGATGAACAGGTGACGAATCTGACCACTGTTAATATCCGCTTTCCCGAGAGACGTCTGTTTTTTCTTGAAAACAGTGACATCTTCGAAAATTTTGGCATCCCGCCCATGCGTCCTTTTTTTTCGCGCCGGATTGGACTGGATGAAAGTAGGCAGACCATTCCAATTTCTTTTGGTGCCCGGTTGAGCGGTAATTTGAATAAAGACCTCCGTATCGGAGTTATGACGATGCAAACCAAGGATTTGCAACAGACTCCCGGCGAGAATTATAGTTCAGCTGCTTTTCAGCAGCGTGTGTTCGGACGCAGTACGATTAAAGGATTTTTTCACAACAGACAGCGTTACCAGAATGGAGAATTTAATTTTGGCAATTACAACCGGGTGGGTGGATTGGAGCTTGATTACAGATCCATGGACGGAAAATGGTTGTCTCTTGCAGGATACGGCAAGTCGTGGGTGCCAGGAAAAGACGGGAACAATTACTTCTACAATCTGGCCCTCGGTTATGAAGGCCGGCATATCAGTGCTTATTCCAATCTGGCTGGAGTGGGAGATCATTATGTAGCCGACATGGGTTTCATACCACGCACCTTTCATTATGATGCGGTGCGGGACACCACATTCAGCCTCGGATTTGATCACTGGTTTTCCCGTTTCGCATACACTTTTTATCCTCATGAAACAAAAGTGAACTCCCGAGAATTGGGATTTAGAAATATTCTCGATGTAACCAGGGATGGCCGGTTGATAGGAAATGAAACAGAGTTCTCTTTCACCACTTTCTGGCGAAACACCAGCATCTTAGTGATGCAGCTGACCAACAATAATGCACAATTATTATTCCCATTTCTCTTTGCAGAAAACCCGCTGCCGGCGGCCAAGTATCAATTCCTTTCTGGCGCTTTGGAGTTTGGTTCAGATCAAAGAAAAAAGTTTTTTTATTTAGTGGGATTGCAGGGAGGAGGTTTTTATAACGGGCACCGGGTCCAGTACTCGGCCAATATCAATTACCGCCTCCAGCCGTGGAGTAATTTTGGATTGAATTTCGTACAAAATCATCTGCGTTTCCCGGACCCATACGGATCCGGAAGCCTGTTCCTTATTGGTCCTAAAATCGAACTGGCCCTTTCAACCGATCTAACCTGGACTACCTTCCTGCAGTATAATACCCAGGAGGATAATTTTAATATCAACAGCCGGTTTCAATGGAGATTTCAGCCATTATCCGAAATGTTTTTGGTCTATTCTGACAATTATGCCGTAGAATTATGGGGACCAAAAAACCGGGCTCTTGTTTTAAAGATCAATTACTGGTTGAATGTTTGATATTTTTAAATGAAAAGGTTTTGGTGATATACAATTAAATCCATCTTAAACTCATTAAACTCATTAATTACAAAGCAAAT
>JBGTCB010000902.1:0-2746 GCA_041748995.1 Saprospiraceae bacterium
AAATACAAAACAGAGCACTAAAAAGCAGAATGATATAAGCGAACGAATCGGCTTTGATCCACAAGTTTACCAGGAATGTCAGTACGGCGCTGATACCAATACTTGTCAGCATATTCCTGATAAAGGCTGCCTTTTTGTTTGGCCAGTTGCTTCCTTTATAGATTAAAAACTGCGCGATTCCGGTTATAAAACCTATGAAGACTGCAATCCAGAGTTGATATTTGTTATAATGGCTGATGGGATCCGTTGGTGATGCTTTGTGCCAGCTACTCATATCCTGTCCGACCAGACTTCCCCAGGCATCAAACAACTTATTGATCACTGGCAGAGATGTCGTAAAGGTGATCAGACCCGAAGAGAATAATAGGATTAAAGAGCCAATAAACATCCAGAATTCCCGTGAAGCAATCGATTCTTCCTTTTCCGGACTTACCACAAACCTGGAATTTCGCCAGAATAATCCTCCGCTCAGAAGAATAAAGGCTGCCATAAAAATGACAAGTTGCCATTCAAGCCCCATCTCGGTAAAAGCATGTACAGAACTATCACCCAATATGCCACTGCGGGTTAGAAAAGTGGAGTAGAGTACGAAGATAAATGCAAGTACATAAAATATGAAGGTACCTTTAAGTGAATGTCCTGTACTACGGGCCACCAGGTTAGTATGAATTCCACCTATAAGAATTAACCATGGAACCAAGGACGCATTTTCTACCGGATCCCATGCCCAATAGCCACCAAAGCTCAATGCTTCATAAGCCCAGGCGCCGCCCATCAAAATTCCGGTACCGAATATGGCTCCGCTGAAGAGAGCCCAGGGAAGCGCCGGTTTCAGCCAGCCTGTAAAATCTTTTTTCCAAAATCCGGCTATCGCATAACAGAATGGTATGGTGACTGAGGCAAATCCCAAAAATAAAGTCGGAGGATGAATAATCATCCAGTAATTCTGTAATAGTGGATTGAGACCTTTCCCTTCAATCATCGAAAGATAGTTGGCATTGGTAAAAATCGGAAGGCCGATCATACCTTCACTTTCTCTCAATAAAGCGAAGGGAGTGACTCCAAGTCGCAATTCCGGCAAAAAGTAAATTCCTAAGATCATCGATACGAGGAAAACCTGAATCGCTGATAAAACGGCTAATGTGGAAGCTTCCCATTCTTTTGCAACTCGCAGAAGGATAAATCCTAACACGGAATGCCAGAACATCCAAAGCAAAAAACTGCCCTGCTGACCCTCCCAGAAGGCAGGAAATAAGTACTTAAAAGGTAAGTAATCCGCTACATGCGACCAGACATACTCATATTCATAAAATTTATTGGTCATCATATAGAAAATGACCCCGATAACTCCGAAGATTGCCAATCCATGGATTAGAAAGGAAGTCCGGCCTATTTTCTTCCATTTTTGAGCTTCTTGTTGCAAGTGCCTGCGTGACGTTGCAAAATAATAAGCCACTGTAGACAATAGGGCAGACACAAAAGCGAGTACAAGGAGAAAGTGACCTAGCTTACCCGGTAGCAGGTGTTCTCCAATATAATTTATTTCCTGCATGTAAGGTTAAATGTCGGAGCGGACGGAAATCTCCTCATCCTTGTATTTTGACGGACATTTCATAAGTAAATCACTGGCTACAAAGCTTTCTTGCTCCATTTTTCCAGTCACAACGATTTGTTCACTCATCTCAAAATCCTGTGGTTTCGCATCATGCAGAATAACTTTACATTCCCTGCCATCCGAATCCCTCACCCAAAAAGAGAAATAGTTGGGATCCTTTGCAGGCTCATAATACATTTCCTTGTCTTTAGCCAGAACCCCCACCACTTTCACCGGCTGATAGCTTGACTCTGCCTGGGCAAAGGTTGCATAGGAACTCATGTCTTTGGACGCAGAAAGCAGAAGGGCCACTGCTGCAATGATCATAATGAGACTAATAATATGTATTTTTTTAAATCCTTTCATCGTTGAATAGCCATGTACGTCGGCAAAATTACAAATAGATAAAGAATTATGCACAGGTATAATTTTTGTTTTTTTAAAGTATTGTTTTTCAAGACAATAAACATATCTTTAATCTTTAATACTATAATTAATGGCTGATTTAGAGGAAAACATTGCAGTAGAGTCTTCCAAAGGCAGTGTCATTTCAGAGGAGAAGATCGTATCAAAGCTCGAACCCGTGGTGTCTATCAGCGGAGCCGATATTTATCAGGAGGATCACCTGGTTCTCCATGATGTGAATCTGGATCTGGAACCCGGGGCTTTCATTTACCTGATCGGTAAGACAGGAAGTGGAAAATCGTCTCTCCTTAAAACGATCTACGGTGCCCTTCCGCTGGTAAAAGGAGAAGGAAGGGTCGCCGGATTCGACCTCAAAACAATCAAAAGACAGCATCTCTATAAGTTAAGACGACGTCTTGGGATGGTATTTCAGGATTTTAATCTTCTTTACGATCGCAGTATGGAAGAAAATCTTTCATTTGTGCTGGAAGCCACCGGGTGGAAAATTGAGTCGGAAAAAATCAGGCGAATTGACGAGGTTCTCAGCCTGGTGGGTCTGCGTTATATGAAGCATAAAATGCCCCATGAACTTTCCGGGGGCGAACAACAGAGGGTGGCGATAGCCCGTGCGTTGCTTAATAATCCTGAATTGCTAATTGCTGATGAGCCTACTGGTAATCTGGATCCGGACACATCGGATGAAATCTTAAAACTGCTGTATAATCTGAACCAGGAACGCAATACCAC
>JBGTCB010000903.1:0-2645 GCA_041748995.1 Saprospiraceae bacterium
GAGGAGGATCTATATCCTCCGGATCCGTTTGACGAAAAATTGATATACGACTTACGATATACGATATACGATTTATGATTTACGATTGTTAATTGTCTTTATTGAACAGAGAGAGGGGGATCTATATCCTATGGTTCTATTAATTAAATTTTGATTGAAAATTTGAATACGATTAAGATTTAAGATATACGATTGCTAATTGTCTCTTTATTAAACCGGGAGAGGAGGATCTATATCCTCCGGATCCGTTTGACGAAAAATTGATATACGACTTACGATATATGATATACGACTTACGATATACGATATGCGATATACGATTGCTAATTTCTTTATTCTAACAAAGAGAGGAGGATCTAGAACTCATAATTCATAACTCATAACCCACAAATGACTGTATGTTGAAAGTTGGGGTCATTGCAAAAATATTTATTTCATTATTACCAATATTGGTAATCATTCCTGCTTTTGTAGTGCTTAAGACTGACCAAGCACCAAAGAAAAATCGCGATTCTATTTATAAGATTTCTCTTGATTGGTATCAGCATGCTTTGGATGCGGAGCGATATACCGATGGATACCGGGGGCCGGTAGCTGCCCGTATGTATGGATACCTTGGTTTAGCTGCTTATGAAGCCGCTCGGCCATTCCTTCATAGCAAATACCGGTCTCTATCCGATTTGTATCACGATGCTATTATTTTGCCTGTGCCGGATGAAGACTCCGATTATTATTTGCCGGCAGTCTTGAACGCCTGTTATTCCCTTATGTTGGATAGTTTTTATCGGACCGCACCTGCACACCTAATAAAAGACCGGATAGATCTCAACAATAAATGGCTGAAGAATTTTGAAATTGACGTGGCTCCTGAAGTAATGAATAATTCGCTGAATTATGGTAGAGAAGTGGCGAATGTTATTTTTAATTGGTCTGCACTTGATTTACCTGGTCATGAAGCTTATTTAAGGAATTATGACGAATGTTACGAAATTCCGGAAGGTGACGGATTATGGCAGCCATGTCCTGATTTTCCGATGCCTCCGCTTTTGCCGAATTGGGGTCAAGTTCGTCCATTGTTTATAAATACCGAAAATTACCTTGCCAGAAAATTACCGGTTTATTCGAGCGAACCTGGATCCCTATTGTATGATCAGGCCTTTGAAGTATTTAATGTACATTTAAACTGGTCGGCAGAAAATAGATGGATTGCTGAATTTTGGAGTGACGATCATCCGGGTTTGACATTTACACCGGTTGGTCGTTGGATATCCATTACCAACCAGGTGATGGCTCTGGAATGTCCTCCGGCTGGTGAAGTTTTGGAGGCCTACTTAAAAATGGGCCTTGCCCTCCATAATGTTACTGTTGCATGCTGGTATTCAAAGTATCACTATAGGCTGGAGCGACCGGAAACCTTTATTCGCAGTGTTATTGACTCTAATTGGAATACACCGCAACATACTCCACCATTTCCTTCTTATCCTTCAGGGCACTCCATGCTCGGTATGGCCGCCTCCGAAGTGCTTACCAGATTTTTTGGGGGGAATTATAAGTTGACAGATTTAAGTCACGCTGACAGGATAGAGTTTAGAGGAACACCAAGACATTATAATTCCTTCGATGAAATGGCCAGAGAAAATGCAGCCTCCCGGGTGTTGTTAGGAGTACATTTTCGAATAGACTGCGAAGAAGGTCTCCGACTCGGTAAGTTGATTGGGAATGAAATTGCCTCCTTGCCTCTCAAACTCGATCAGATGGTACGTCTGATTCCATAGAACCTCATTTGATTTCTTGAATTTATATCGAATGGATGTGAAGTTTCGGAATAGAGGTGTATAATATTATCTAAATCAGAGAAAACCAGGCAGACATTTCTTAATATTGGAGGAATATGAATATGGTTTTCAACATACTCGTGCTGTTTCTTTTGATACCTCGGGAGGGGTTTACTCAATATGTTATGCAAGGTAAGGTGCTTGCTTTACCTAACCGTGAGCCGATAGCATTTGCAAATATTGGTATAATCAATGCTTCCATCGGTACCATTTCTGATCATGATGGCAGTTTTTCAATGAGTATTCCCCGAGTTTATTCAAGAGATTCAATAATATTTTCAGCATTGGGATATGAGAAAGTCAGTATCCCGGTTTCAAAGTTACAGGCAGGAACTTCACTGACAATTTATTTAAAAGAAACTTCGTACAGATTGTCTGTAATCACAATTACCGCCGAACGTACCAAGCCAAAATATTTTGTTGCTGGTAATGCAGAAAGTGAGGGCGGCAGTCTCTATGCCGATACAGTGAATGCCGGTGCTGCGATGGCATTGCTGATAAGGAACGAAAGCAGAAAAGGCAAGGTGAAATTTGAATATCCCTTATATATTCAATCCGCCCAGGTCAGGATTGTCAATAATACATTTAAACATTTCAAAGTCAGAATACGATTATTGGATGTAGTTGAGGTTGGTGGTAAACCTGTACCGGGAAAAGATATTTTGAATGAAAGCGTGGTGGTTGAATCCAGTATATTTGATGGTTGGCTAAAGATTGATCTGTCACCTTATGCCATAAAAGTAAATACAGATTATTTTCTTGTTTTTGAATGGATCCTGGAGAAAAAGGACCGGGCGAACCTTTACCAGC
>JBGTCB010000904.1:0-9045 GCA_041748995.1 Saprospiraceae bacterium
CGGAAAAAACCCGAATGTCATCAGAGCCATCTACGAAGGCCAGCCAGTGGGTACTCATTTCATTAAACACCAGAATATTTCGTCAGTGAAGAAATGGATCGTCTACCAGGATCAAACCGTGACGGGATCCGTTGTGATAAATATAGGGGCAAAACTGGCTTTAGTTGATCCACATAAAGCTGCCTCCCTCCTTCCGGTTGGGATCATTCGCATTAAATCGCATTTTCAAAAAGGTGATCTGGTGAACATTCTTGATGAAGATGGAATCGTTATTGCACTAGGCCGGGCACAATATGGATCTGATACCCTGGAAAAATACCTGGGAGAAAACGGTCACAAAGCCCTTATTCATTATGACTATATGGTGATTACTTATGGACGAAATTGATATATATAAAGATCTAGAGGAAGAAGTGATAAACGGCCTGCAGGCAGCACGTAAGATGACCCGTAAGCTGGCATTATTATCTCCCGAAAAAATCAATGAAATACTTCATAAAATAGCAGAGATAACCTCATCGCAACATACCAGTATTTTGAGGGAAAACCAGAAAGATCTGGATCGTATGGATCCGGTCGATCCAAAATACGATCGGCTTAAGTTAACCTCCGAACGGTTAAAGACTATCGAAAGAGATCTTGAGTCGGTAGCAGGCCTGGCCTCTCCACTTGGTATCACCATGGAATCCAGAGTGTTGGCCTCCGGATTGGAATTATCGAAAATCAGTGTCCCTCTTGGAGTGGTCGGCGTCATTTATGAATCCCGGCCTAATGTCACCTATGATGTCTTTGCTTTGTGCTTTAAAGCTGGAAATGCGGTGGTACTAAAGGGCAGTAAAGATGCGCACTACTCGAATATCATAATTGTAAAGATCATAAGGGAAGTTTTGGCATCTTATGGTTTGGAAGATGCAATTTATTTAGCTCCCAGCGACCGGGCAATTATGCCAGTAATCCTGGAAGCTACAGCCTTTATTGATGTAATTATACCCCGTGGTTCGGAGGGTTTAATTGGCTTTGTTCGGCACAATTCCAAAGTTCCGGTTATTGAGACTGGTGCCGGCATTGTGCACACCTACTTCGACACCAGTGCCGATATTTTGAAAGGAAAACCGGTCATCATCAACGCTAAGACCAGGCGGGTCAGTGTCTGTAATGCTCTGGACACCTTACTGATACACCGGGATCGGGTAGATGATCTGGCAGAAATCTTTCAAGAAGCTGATGAAAAATTCAGATTGGTCATTTATGCAGATGATGATGCATTCAAGGTTTTGGTCAATCATTATGATAACCGGCTACTATATCACGCTAAACCGGAGCACTATGGTACAGAATTTCTATCAATGAAGATGTCAGTCAAGGTTGTAAAAAACATCGAAGAGGCACTGGACCATATAAATCAATACGGCTCAAAGCATAGTGAAGCGATCATAGCAGAAGATAGCGACCGGATTGATCTCTTTATGGCATCCGTTGATGCTGCCACAGTTTATGTCAATGCGTCCACCGCTTTTACGGACGGCTCTGAATTTGGTTTGGGGGCGGAGATCGGAATAAGCACGCAGAAACTGCATGCAAGAGGACCAATGGGTTTAAAAGAACTAACTAGCTACAAATGGCTACTCGTAGGGAATGGTCAGGTAAGACCTTGATTAATTTAAGAGCAGGCTGAAATCCTTTCTATCGCGATCCAGATTCATCGACTTCTTAAGGTTACCCATCTGAAAATGAATCATGTTGACCTGATCGTCAAATGAGTCCAGTAATACGGTACTGCTGATCTTTACCTCCCTGGCATTTAAGAGGGGTTGATCACTTCTCAACCGGCAAGCTACCGTCTCCAATTGACCTATTCCCTCATTTTTACAATCAACCAGCTTAACTATGAGCGGAACACCGTCTATAATAATGCGAAAGTTATTTTGGATGTAACTGGATATTCTCAGGCAAAAATCATCACCTGGGACATCCCCGCTCATCGTCATTGCTACTTCCGCATCATTTTTAAAGACCCGGTAGTCAATCTCAAGGTGTTCATCAACCACCTTTATATAGCAAATACTAATATAAAAATCGTGATAAAATGACTGTAGAATTAGCAATATCCAAAGGGAAGCTTTCATGTTTTTAAAGGCCATACTCTGAAAGTAAATACACCAGAGTAGCCATTGACGCAGTGCCCAATTCCAGTTCGCGAGGGTGCACTGTGGAGAAAACATCATTCGCAGAATGGTGTAGATCAAACATTTTTTGTCCGTCGACATTCAATCCTATCATCGGTGTACCATCCGCCTGGTGTAGAGGACCTATATCTACACCCCCTCCTCCCTTACTCATATACGAAATGGTATTCTTAGGAAACAGACCCAGCCAGGTCTCCAGTTTCATCCTTTGAACTTCGCTGGCTGTCACACCAAATCCACGGGGTGTATAACCTCCGGCATCACTCTCAATGGCAACCAGATGTTTCTCCGACAGTTTCCTGGCTTCATCCGCATAGGCCTGACCACCCCTGGTTCCATTTTCCTCGTTGATAAACATGACCGCTCTGATTGTGCGCTTTGGCCTGATTTGCTGATCCACAATTAATTTTAAAGCACCCAGGGCATGCATACAACCGGCTCCGTCATCGTGGGCACCCTCACCTACATCCCAGGAATCCATATGTCCTCCCATGACGATAATTTCGTCTGGATGATCCGTGCCTTTCAATTCCGCAATGACATTGTAAGACAAGGCATCTTCAAACCATTGGCAATTCATAGTGAGATGCAGTTTTGCCCTGGGATCCAGCTGCAATATCTGATGTAGTAATTCTGCAGACCGGACACCCAAAGCTGCGGCAGGTATGGAATCAACTCCTTCTTCGTAATCACCAGTGCCGGTGTGCGGTACATCATCATCAGCTGAACTCACCGACCGAATGAGACTGGCAATTGCTCCCTTTTGCGCGGCTTTGACAGCACCCCGTGCCCTGGCACTTACGATAGCACCATAGGAAGCTCCTGTTGCAATATTCGTCTGATCAAATTCAGCATTATAAAAGACAATTTTACCGGCAATAACATCCTTTGGCATATCTTCAAGGGCCATCAGAGAACTCACCTCAACAACCTCAGCAATGATGCCTTGCCGGGGCGTAGCCACCGAGCCACCAATTGCCAACACATTCAAATGGAAAGTTCCTCCCTTACTGTCGTACAATACGGCTTGTTCCGGTAACCCACGCTCCCAATGAGGTACCATAACCGGTTGAAGAAAGACGCGGTCAAAACCGCAGGTATCCATTACCTCTTTCACCCAGTTTATAGATTTCAAAGAATTTGCCGAACCGCTAAGTCTTGGACCGATAGCACAAAGGTCTTCCAGCCACTGATAACTCTGACGTTGGACAAGCGCCTTGTCAAAAAAGGTGCGAATCACAGTTCTGTCCGTATCCGTCTGGCCGAAAAAAATCCCGCTATATAGCAGTAATGGCAGGAGGAACAGATATCTATGATGCATTATTACAAAGTAGCATACGGTATTTACAAAGTCTGAAAGATACCAGTGGGTAGATTCAGACGAAGACCGGTAGCCCGGTAAGAAATGCGAACTTTTGAATTTAAAGGTTCCTGGATTTCTAGTGGACAGCCAATAATTCTTTGCAGATTATTTCCCAGGACAAAACCACCAGGCAACGATATGTCATCGGTAACATACAGGATGTATTTTTTTTCATGAGGCAATTCTTCATTAGGAGCGTAGAATAACTCGGTCAGTTCCAGGCGATAACAGAGAAAACCTTCAATCAGTTTGGTGTCACTTGGATCCGTGGTCAGACTATAGTCAAAGTATCCCAGTTCGATATTCGATTCCAAAAAGTAATTCTGACTGATCAGACCTCCTGCGTCGCGTGAGACCAATTTATTTAAAGCCGGTATGATCATGTAGGCATTGGTCAATTCGTCATCCACTTTTTCATGGATTAAGACCGTATCAGAGGCAAAGTAAACACATTTTGATTTTCGGGTGGCCAATGAAGCAAAGTGTTCGATATATTCCTGGGTAGTACTATCAAGTAAGGCCTGGTCATCACCGAGTTCCTTGGTGAGATAACTAACCAGGGAGTCAACATAAGTTTCAACCAGGGGTTGGGGGAAATATTCCAGGCAAAATCTTCCTTGTGACGTCTGCCCAAATAAAGTTGATTGGATGATGACAAAACAAATTCCTGTATAACTAAATCTCTTCATGTAAGAATTGGTGTTAGTGCAAAGATAAATTAATTGTATAGATAGCGGAAATTGCGTATAGGTTAGTTGACTCTTTCATCTTGATCTACTAACGGATTCTTCGAAAATAAATTCAAAATTGCTTGCCAAAGATCGAGCCTGATTATTTCCCGGTCATCTGTTGCAAAAAATGGTATGATTATTTCCAAGTTAACTTCAGCGATTCGAAAGAGTCTTGAATTGAGAAACGTTGAATCCTGATTTAAACGTGTCTGCTCAAGACCCATATTCCATCAGCCATGAGATCAGATCTCATGGCTTTTTTGTACCAGTACGGAAGAACGATTTAGTCTGCATGAGTCTGTCCCTTATTCCAATTCAGTCACGAACATTGTCAGGCAGGTTCTTTCGAATGACACCTGGTTAGAACAGCCGGAGCCGGAACTGGTTCATTTATTCAAAACGTTGGTGTCATGTCCAGGGTTGTCATACCTGATAAGAACGGCCGGCAAAATCGAAGAATCATTTTTTTATCAAATACATTTCCCCAGACATCTTTGGGAAAAGACTGTAATTTTGCCGTCAAAATTGTGGCCCTATGCAACGATTTATAGATGGTTGGTACAGTCCGAGTCTCAACAAACACATGGAAATCGTAACCTATGGTCACTATGGGTTCGCATTGCTATTATTGCCGACAGCTGCAGCTGATTTTCTGGAGTATGAAAGATTTCAACTGATCGATGCTATTAGTCCATATATCAATGGAGGAAAGGTGAAAGTCTTCAGCATCAATAGTATTAATTCCGAAAGCTGGCTTCATCCGGATATGTATCCCCATCACAAAGGTATGCGTCATCAGTCTTATAACCAGTATGTGTTTTCTGAAGTCGTGCCTTATATTAGAAGTCAAACCAGTCATGAAACACCCATCATTGTGTCAGGAGCTTCTCTCGGTGCACTGCATTCTGCAAATCTCTTCTTCAGAAGACCGGATTTATTTAATGGAGTGATTGCCATGAGCGGTATTTATGATCTAACGGTCTACACCAAGGGTTTTTGGAGCGATGATGTGTATTTCAACTCACCAATGCATTACCTCGGAAACATGTCGGATCACCATGTTTTAGAATCCATGCGAAAAAGCCATCATATTCATCTTTTATCAGGATCCGGTGACTATGAAGACCCGGATGCGGCAAGGGCTTTTTCCGGGCTTTTACATCATAAAGGTATCCCACATGAACTGGACATTTGGGGTCACGATATGACACATGACTGGCCTACCTGGCGGGCAATGCTTCCACATTATCTGGGAAGCCGTTTCTAAAAATCCCGTATTTTTTGTAGTAATCAGAATCCAAGCTGACCTCCCATGCCCATTTGCTGAAGCTGTTCCATACTCATTTCCTTATAATCACCTACAGGTCTGGTGAAGAAATCTTTGGCAAGGGTTCCGGAAATCTCAGTGGCCTGAAAAGTCATAGTCATGACTCCCGCATCCATGATCCACTCCAAAGGAGTTCCGGCTATTTTCATTTGATTAAGATTTTGAACAAAAGAACTCGGTACCGCAATATCTTCGGTAATATAGAGCTCCAGGAGAAACTTTTGACCATTGGCATCTGATTCCAAAGTCGCTTTGTAGCACTCCTTTCCAAGTATGGTTTTCTTAACACTTTTATCGTATACAATTTTATTGCCGTCCATCATCTCAGCAGACTCCTTCTGAAGTTTTTCCATCTCCTCACTGGTGACTACGGTTTTGATTTTTTGACCCATCATATCCATATAGGTTTCTGTTCCCTTTGAATTACCATCCCAGTATGACTTCACCAGCATCACCCCCCCCATCATATCCATTGTCATTTTTTGACGTTGTTTGTCAAACTCAATCACCTGATTCATCCCCTTCATACCACCTATCATCTGTTGCATCTCCGGAGATGTTGTTTTTACATCAATAACCTCAAATCGGATAGTACCTTGAGTCATCGACTGACCAAAAGAGCTGGCTTGTATAAGAAGGCTGAAAACAAGTAAGGAAAAGATCTTAATAAGGGGCATCTCGATAATATTTTTAATTTGATATAATTTATTCCATGGACAATCTCAGACATAACGCATCAAGGCGGGGTTTAATTCAACCAGGCAGGAATTTTTTAATAAGGCCATTCATCCAGATACTTGATAAAGATCTTGCTTGTGTTCACTGCATCATAAATTGCTCTATGGTGTCTTCCATCGAATTCCATTCCTTCCCTTTCCAGTGTCTTCAAAAGCCCTGTAGGTTTATTTAACCTTTTGATGGTACGATAGGCATTTTTCAGATTGAGATGTGGTGCTAACCACTCAAAGTTTAGATGATGGAGTCGACAATCATTACGGAGTAATTGCTGGTCTTCACTACCCCAGGAGACCAGGGTATAATCTCTATCGTCAAGATCAATCCATTCCCAGAATAAATCAAGAACCGTAGGGAAATGCTCAGCAGAAGAGACCTGATGTTGTTCAATGCCTGTCAGCTCAGTGCAAAATTTTGAAAGTTGGGTATTGATATAAGGTTTAATGAATCGGTTGAAACTACCTTCCTCTTCCCCATAGCCATTAATCTTTACGGCTCCAATCTCAATGATTTCCTGTACATTATTGGGAGGAGCTCCCCTCCAACATGTTGCTTCCAAATCAAAAATGATAAAGTTCAAAACCTAATTTGATCTTGCGTAAACAATAAAAATGTGATTGATATTAACTGTGGGCCATAGCCATTTTGGAAACGGACTTATGGATTTCTCTTTCCAGTCCATAGCCCAACAATCGGTTGTGGTAATAATACAACAGTTTTAGGGTTTCGGTGGTGACACAACCTTCCTTCGATAATTTTAATGGTTTTTTGGCATGATATATACCTAATTTGGCGATACCATCCTCCACAACCGCTTTGATATCCCATCTCACAGGGTCAGAAATCTTTATTTCTCCTCTGACCTCCATATCCAGTAATTTGGACCGGACACTGATGCAATGTTGCTCAAATTCGTTCATAGGTACGCACAAATCCTCGAATGGTAACTTTAGAATACCAAACAGATCAAGAGGAGCTTGCTCTTTTAATAATATTTCAAAAGCAGTGAATGCAACCAGATGTGAAGTCAAGACCATATTATCTTTGCGAAATCTTTCGATAATGCGGTCACTAAGCAATTTTGTATAGACCGACTCTCTTTGCAGATTTCTCGAAATATCGCCATCGAGCTTAAAGTAATCACTGATATCTACCGGTCGACCCTTGTCGTCATAACTATTGCCCTCAAAATCTACAAAATTTCCCAGTACATCAAATGCCTTACCAAAGGACATCACAATTTCCGAACTCTCATTATAGTATTGAATCAGGAATTTAAGAAGCTTTCGTTTGCTCTTGGAATAATCCTTGATTTCCATATACTTCTCTTTTCCAATCTCCCGCAAATGCTGTTCAATGAGATATCTGGCTTCCAACACAAAGTGATAATCCAATATTAGTGGCACCACAAAAACTTTGTTACCGAGTTTCTTTTCACAAATGGCTCTTTGCGCTTCAATCACTGTACTTAAAAGTCCCAGTTTCAGTTGTGTCTCTGACTGGCCAGATCGCGACCTTGTGCCACCCGGAAAAAAAAGACTATGGGTTCCTTTCTCAATAGAAATAGTGGACATAGACTTCAGAGTCTCCAAATAAACGGCATTTTTCTTTCTTCGATCTACCCGATAGGCACCGAGTCGATTCATGAAATAAGCGGCAGGTCCAAAATTATATAAATTGAGCCCGGCTCCATAAGAAAATGACGGGAGGCCGACTTTCAGGTCGATCGCATAGCCGATCAACACGCTATCCAGGTTGCTGAAGTGGGTGGGCACAATCACCACGGTACCTTTTTGAGCCAGGTTTCGTATCTGCTCCAGATCTCCATAGGTCTTGATACGATGATATAACTGGTCTTTATTACCCCAACTCTGGGTCTTGGTGCCACGTTTACTAAGCAATCGTTTGAAGAGGGCTGTCAGGATCTGTCTGGCACGAAGGAAAGTCTCCGGTACAAATGATCCAACGATCTCTTCGGCGTAACGGTCAATGATCTTATAGAGGACATCTTCCTGGGAACGCTGCATGATTTCGACATTTTGGGCTTTCGAAGCGTGTTCAAGGCGAACCCGAAGTTTCTTCCAAAATGTAGCTTCATTCGGAGGGTCAACCCGCCACGGTTTTTCCCGCATCCTGATTCGTTCCTGATATATGGTTTTTGCCAGTATTTCAGTAAAATCTCCATTATTCTTTTCCTCTAACCGGGTGATCGTCTGCTTAATGATGTCCTCGATAAAGTTCCTCCTCTCCAGACTGAGCTTATAGATTGGCCAGTCTTCCAGATCGGGAAGAATATGAGGATAAAGCTGCAGCTTGTCTTCCATTTAACTAACATGGGTTCAGACAGTAAGGTACGACTATGTGACCGTACTTTCTAATGAATCGATTTCTAAGCGATTTTCTCGATATAGGCCTGTATCTCTTCCTGTCCTTTTTTAGTCACTGATGACGCTAAAAAATGAGGGGGTAGTTCTTCCCAGAATTTCAATAGCTCCTGCCGGAAAAGTTCAACCTGCAAATTGATCTTCCTGGCGTTTTGCCGGTCTGTTTTGGTAAAAATTAAACTAAAGGGAATTCCATGTTCTCCCAGCCAGTTGATAAACGAAATATCGTTTGCCTGAGGTGGAATGTTGGCGTCTATTAAGACAAATGCAAGTTTCAAGTTGGCGGAGTTAAGTAAATAATCAGAGACCATGGTTTTCC
>JBGTCB010000905.1:0-6388 GCA_041748995.1 Saprospiraceae bacterium
ACTTTGACCTCCGACGCGGAAGGAGAATTAGTTCTGGGCAAAATCGTATCGGAAAGGGCTGTGGTCAATTGAAATTGCTTCGGACTTAAAACCAAGAGCTGGTCCGGAATATTCGTTTCAGATGAACAGCCTTGCAGTGCGGTCAAGAGTCCAGGACCAAATATGGCTGAGCTAAGAATCCAGCCACTTTTATGTATTGCTTCCCGCCGCTTCATATCTTTAAGAACTCCCTTTGATTTAGGTTGGAAATGTACAAATATTTTAAGAAGTGATACTGAGTAGTACCAACCCTTTAAGATACAGGAAGGGTAAACACTTTACTGGTAAATTGGCATCCCTGATCCCGCATGATCATCTTCCTTCGTTCAAACTTCGGCTTATCAATGATCAACATCCAATGTTTAGTCAATATGGTGACTTTCTGAGATCGTATAATATGAAATGAAAACCACTTCTTCGCCTACTCGTAAGAGTATTAAAGTTAACGGGATCAGTCACTCTTGTTGCATCGATAAATTTGATCGATGCAACTCGACCAGATGTTTCAATAATCTCCCCAGTCGAAGGCATCTGATCATGAGTACCGTTACCCACCGGGGTGATCATCAAAAGCATGCTGTCTTTATAGTATTCGTGGGGGTTAGTAAGATCCAGCCTATACCAGCGATTGGTGACATCCCATGCAACACTAAAATTTTCGCTTCCGCTCATGATGGTGGTAAAACTGTCGACCACTCCCCATGCAAGCGTGCGGGGGCCGGTAGAGATAGGTTGCCATCGATTATTACCAAAAGAAAGATCAGTTCTATATCGCATGTAGCCATATAGTTGATGCTCAGTAGAGTTATAGATCAACATACCTTGTTGAGGGCCTGAAATGTTATTCATTTGGAGGGAGGATAGCCGGGGTAACACCATTGGTGCTCCACTCGTCCCCAGATCAAGAGTAACTTGTGCATTACTTAATTAAGGAATAAGACAAAAACAAAATGAAACTGATAAAATATTGCATCGCTAAATTATTTACAACACATTGAATGGTATACCTGCTTTCAAAGACTTCATCAAGTTATCATTTTTCAAGATAATTTCAAAAGCGGGCATTGACTCTTGTAAATAAGATGATCCAGCATAGGGTTCATTCGGACAGCATGCCTATGACCTTAAATTTTCACAAAAATCCGGTGCTTATAGAGCCAATAACAAACATACCAGAGACCAAAAAGGACAGTAAGGTTTGTTGCTATCGTGGCTATTTGCTCTCCTCCAAACCCAAAGATGATCATGGAGAAGGGTTCGACGACATGTCGAATTAGATTGGTGCCGCCCACGTGTGCAAATAAATAAATGAAGAGTGAATTCATCCCGACAATATTGAAAAATAGTGTCCAGTCTTTTTGTTTTTTAATATCGATAAGCCAGTATGAAAAAGCGAGTGTAAGGAGCGTCCATCCGCCACTGGCTAAAATAAAGGTTGAGGTACAAATTCTTTTCACAATCGGGGTAATTGGACTCAGTGCATACCCCAAAACAATACCGATGAGCCCGGCAATAACCAGTATTCTTAATTTCTCGTAGGGAATGCGATCGCTCATCATTAACTGACCCGCCAGAACTCCCCAAATGGTATGCGCAGTGGTTGGGATAGCATTGAAAGACACCCAATGACCTCGTAAATCTTCGCCGCCATATAACGTGTCCAACCAGGTTCCAAAGTTTTCATTTGGCACAAATGCATGATTAAATCCTTCTACAGAGAAAGTACGATAGATAATTTCAGTGGCCAGAATCAACCCGAGCGAGATAATAATTTGTATTTGTGCCGGTTTACGCATTATGAGATAAGCAATTAAATAGGTGACAGAAAGCTGCGTAAGTACATTCTGAAAATGGAAAATAATTTTACCGCTTCCGATACAAGTAATAGCCCACCCAAGAAGCAGGAGCACCAAAGCTCTCTTTAAAACATGCCGGGTAATCTGTGCCTGGCTGTAACCTTTTTTCTCACGATTTGCTACGGCATAGGGGATAGCAACACCTACGATAAACATGAAAAAAGGTTGAATCAAATCCCAAAATTTTAGTCCAGCCCAGGCCACATGTTCAAATTGCAGCCCAATCGCCTGAAGTAAACTCCCTTCCTGCGCATTTTCGGTGATGGACGGGAATAGCCGGGTAAATCCAGCAATGAGCAAAAACATGGTGAGTCCCCGGAAGAAGTCAAGTGAATAGAGTCTTTCTTTGACTTCGGGGATTTCATTGGTTGGTTTCACTGTTGAGTCTTTGAGTTCCAAATTAAAGTACATTTAATAGAGGTGACCTTTGTAAAATGTAGAAGCCAAATGAGTGCCTACAAATCGAGTCGTATCAGAATAATTTCGCGAGCAACCCGGAGTAAAAATGCCTGGTCCCGGTTCACTGATTTTTAATGAAAGGATCTGTTTCCCAAGCGATGTCACCCCTTTGAGGTGCGACACCGCAATGCAGTACTTCTGACTTCCGACTTCCGACTCCGGTCTTCCGACCCGACTTCTTCCCTAATACCGCCCGTAAATCTCCAGTGCTTTTAGCATCGATTTCTCCCGGGTGATGATTGGGACCATCTTAGACTCTTTGTCATCGTAGTCTGCTAACAATCTAACGACCTCATCAGCAGCGGCAAAGGGTACGACTACAACACCATCGTTATCACCCACGATATAGTCGCCCGGGTGCACCATCACTTCAGCACACAGGACGGGTTCCTGCTTCGATACACTGACCAGACGACCAACCGAAGTAGCTGGGCTGATACGACGGGCAAAAACCTGATGACCAATACGGCGTATTTCTGTTACGTCTCTGATCGCCCCATCGATCACCGTACCTTCCAATCCGCGCACCTGAGCGGTCGTTGCCATCAGGTTACCCATACCTGCTATCTCCAGGCCATCTTCCAGTACATAGACCAGGATACTGCCAGCGGGAGCTTCGTCAAGGATTTGCAAGGCATAATTCGGATATGTCCGGGTATCCGTTTTCAATACCGGCCGCAGCAGAGCGGTCCAAGCCTGACCGACGATCTTCTTTTCAAAAATTGGCTTCATATCAGCAGACATCCATCCTCGCATGCCGGTGGCTGATTCTACTGCATCGGCAATATTGCCAGTACTGTTTTCCGGTTTACGAAGCACGGCGATGATTTCGTCCACACGCATGGTAGCAGTTGTTCCAGCCGGATCATTGGCCACCAAACCCTGAGCAGATGCACTACTGACCGTTAGTAATGACAAGGTTATCAAAAGAGAAAAGATGTTCGTTTTAAAATATCGTGATCTATAGAACATGTTTTTAGATTTTGAAAACTTTATATGGTAATGAATAATAGAAATCGAATATATTAAAATCCCGGGAGTGATTAAATGATTGATTAGAAATCAGTTCTCTATTGGACGACCGAGAGTCTATTACTCACGGACTGCCAGCTTTGTAAGCTGACTATTTACATGGGGAATCGTCATATCCCAGGTGCCCTGACCTTTAATGCGGACCTGTATGGTCAGGGATTCCGGATCTCTGGCAAGAATTTTGGCTTTAACCAGCGGAGATTTACTTTCGAAGGGGACCAATACCCAAACGAAGACTTCCTCTATAATGATTTTTGTTGAATAAACTGCGGTGGTATTCGGTTCATATACATTGTACACCGGGCTGTACCAACCCTGAATTTCCGGTTGTTCCTGTCCTTTTACCAGATCGACGACCCACTCTTGATCTCCTACCGGGATGATTTTCAGATTGCCAGATTGGTTACTGCTCGTGACGACCCCTTTTCTGGCTTCTTTCACTTCACAGTCCGGGTGCCAATGCCAGAGCGCATCCACATTTGGACTACCACCCGACTCTATTTTATCGACTACTATCCAGAAATTTTCCCGGACATACATCATTGAGCGAGTGTGCTGATGGTTTGTGGTAGTATCTATGAAGGACTCAAATGAACCCCATGCATAATCGTAATCAGGAGTGATTTGATACTGAACTTCCGGTACCGGATTGTCAGCTAACCGTGGGCCCGGAGCCTGCCCCTCACCATTAATCAGGAGCACATTATGACTTGAACTTCCGGTGGCATACTTTCTGAATTTTTGAGCTACTTCACCTCTATAGGCAAAACGCCCCCCATCCACCAGCAAATCCCTGCCATAGGCCGAGATTGAAAGATGAAGTTTATCATTATGCTGATGACCGCTGCCCCAGGGACCGATATCAAAGAAAGACCAGTGGGCATTGGCATCGTAACCACTCCGGGAGATGAGGTGACCGGCCCAGGGATAAAAATAGGAAGGTCCTTTTTCCGGAGCTTTTCCTTTACTACCGTTGGTAGCGATAAATTCCCAGTCAGGGTGCTGATCAAGAGATTTTAGAGCCAGAATCCGGTCCCGGTTGCTGATCCTGTCTGCATCGTTGTTGAGAATGCCGGCACCATCCGGACGCATGGTGAAAGCTAGGTAAGACCACATTTCCTCCATCGTATTCAGATAAAAATCGGGTAGTTGGATACCAGCCCTATCGCAGATCTCCGAGTACTGCCGAAAATTATCGAGTGCCACCAGATGATAACTGGAAGTCAATTCCGTCTGCACCCCATCGGGATAAACCTGTTCCCGCATACTTTCTACCATCGTACCGGTGGTATAGGAAAGCCACTCTTCCGATGCCTTATATTCAGGCCAATAAGCAGCTACGGTGGCCAGTCCGGATATTTCCATGGTCAGCCAATTGTTTTGGGCATGAAAATTCCGGGCATAATGGGCATGTTCGGGCAGACTGCTCAAGATCAACAAGCGGGTCGCCGGGGAAATGTGATCGCTATGCATCAATTCAAAAAATATCCGCGCCCATACTTTTACCCGAAAACTGACCTCCAAACCCCGCCACATCGCGGTACTGCTTTTTACTGAGGGGTAGGGCCAGCTGCTGGTGATCCAGTCAATGATGAATTGATCGATATATTTCAATAGAGCAGCATTACCCGTTTCGTACCAGGAATCAAGCAACGACCGGACTACATAGTGGCGGTTTAAGGCCCAGGCCCATTCGATATCGTCTTCCGGTCCGTTGTGGTACCAGTCTAAATGTCTATCGTCCAGGCGGGGTACCTGACCGGCTATTTTCTGGAAAGTATAAATATCCCGAAGGATAGAATCGGTTTCTGAAGTGGAACGGTCCGAATCTGCCGGTAATTCCCTGGCGAAAAAGCTCACACTTTTAGATTGTTTGTAGTAATCGAGTAAAAGCCGGCAGGCCTCAGGTATATTATTTCTTCGGTGCGCTTCTTTCACTTTTTCGAGACCCGATTTGTCCAGATTCAGCTCCTGCAGCATGGTTCGCATTTTTTCCGGGTGAGCCTGACAGACATCTTCCACGGATGCCAGGTTGTTCCAGGCGGGTTGGGCAGCGAGAAAACAGGGGATAGAAAGAAGTACGATTGTATGAAAGATTAATTTTTTACTCATAGTCAAATTCTCAAACGCTTTATTTAACAGGGTAATGAAAGATACCTAAAAGTACCACTTATGAAAACTACTTTGTTGGCCCATTAAATATGATTAAAGATCCGTTTTGCTCCAATTCTGGCTTGCAATGGAAATTCCAGATTACAGGCATGCCAAAATGGGAAAAAGGCATTTGAAGTCGGAAAAAACGAGATCAGTCTGCGATGGTTAAGGGCCTTTTAAAACCCCGCTTCCTTGTCCACCAGGTTTAAAAGCGGGTATCCATGCACATAGCGCTCGACATTTTCCGTAAATACCGATTGTACCCTTTTTGAGGAATATTGAGATCGACCGGAAATATGCGAAGTAATGATCACATTGTCAAAATCCCAGAGGGCATGATCTGCAGGTAAGGGTTCCGGATTAGTAACATCCAGCCCGGCACCACTGAGATGACCGGAGGTCAAGGCTCTCATTAAAGCATCCGTTTGAACCAGTTTTCCCCTGGAAATATTGATAAAATAGGTTCCCTTTTTCATCTGATTAAATTCCGCATCCCCAAACATACCTTCACTCAGGGGAGTATGAGGTGCCGCACAAACCACGACGTCTGACTGACTCAGTAACTGTTCCAGACCACCACCGTTTACATGGTATAGTTCGTCACAAAGATCGCCGATTTGCTCCGGGTAATAGCCCTGAATATCGGCGGCCAGAATTTTCATATCCATCGCCCTGGCCCTTCGTGCGATCTGCCGGCCGATACCGCCAAAACCCACGATACCCATCGTCAGATTCTTCATTTCGACCTGATCACCAGAACCACCCCACTTATGTTCACGCATATTCCTGATCTGACTTCCTATCTTGCGGGTCAGGCCAAATAACAGACCCATCACATGTTCAGCTAT
>JBGTCB010000906.1:0-3145 GCA_041748995.1 Saprospiraceae bacterium
AGCCGATCGCGAGCGGAGACCAGTATATTGTCCACTGAAAGATTGTCATTAATTCTGGTTCCTTTTTGCGATATCCTGCGTTGCAAATACGCACCATCGCTTTGGCCATGCCTGCGCTTTGCGCCTTGCCAGTCACAAAGATGATCTCAGAATTCAACTTCTTCCACTGGACAGTGTACTGGTTGTTTTTAAGTTTAGGAGATACTACGTGCAGGCTATTTTAGTGACAGGAAATGACCCTACGCACGACGTCACTGAATGGTCGATCTGGTCCATTGAAAGAGGTCATCAACCATGGACTGTGGCCTTATTAGTTATCCTTAAATATCTTCAGCCTCAGCCTCTTGCTCTTGCCTTTTCAACCGCCTTCGTTGGTGCTGTACTTCCACAGCCTGGATACTTGGAGAATCGTTACCAAATGTTTGTCTGATATAGGTTAAAATCTGAGCGATTTGCTCATCTTCAAGGTAATTGAAAGCTGGCATCACACCTTGAAAAGATTGGCCATTGACTGTGATCTCACCCTGTAATCCGTTGATGATTAAAGTTATAAGCGTTTCTTCATCTCCGTTGACCCAATCAGAATGATTCAGTGATGGGTACCGGGTGCCATCACCTTTTCCATCGGGAAGATGACAGGCACCACAATGAGTTACGTACAGTTTTTCTCCGGCTTTGGCTCGTCCGGAATCGAGATTATCCAATACAGGATCCGGATCTTTGATATTGGGCCGCATCTTATGTTTCTCCATTTCGGCTAGCTGTGCGGGACCAAATTGTTCCCGGTCACCCTTAAACATCACTCGCCATATTTTGCCCTTTACACTTTCGCTAATATACAGTGAACCATCTGGGCCCATCGATAAGCCCATTGGCCGGGCATGCGCATCACTGGTATTGACAATAGTGTCTACTCCGGCAAAACCATTGGCGAAAACCTCCCAGGTACCTGAAAGCTTTCCATCTTTAAAGGGAACAAAACCTACAAAATAACCACCTTGCGGATAGGGAGCCCGAATGGTTGATCCATGAAATGCGATAAATGCTCCGTTTTTATAATAATCGGGAAACTGATCTCCCTGATAGAATAGAAGATCATTGGGGGCAAAGTGACCGGGGAATCCAATCAGCGGCTGTTCATAGTCCAAAGGACTACCCAGTTCTTCTCCATATTCCGCATACTCCGGATTGATCAATTTTTTACCTTCTAATTGATTATAATAGAAATAAGGCCAACCGGCATCTGTACCCTCCTCTACACGTAAGAATTCTTCGGAAGGCAGGAGAGCACTCTCCCAGGGAGTGTACATGTCAGGCCATGTGCGACTGAAATTATCTCTCCCATGTTGCATGACATAGAGGGTGTTATCGAGGGAATTCCAATCCATTCCTACAATACTACGGATACCCGTTGCATACAGTTTGCCATCTTTTTGGAGCTGATTCGGTTTGTCATCCGAAAATTGCCAGACACCTCCATGCCATTCGAGTTGTGGACAGGGATATTGACCCATCGAACCCGGTTTTCGGTTTATGATCTGACAGACATCTCCAGGTGATCCAAAAGGTACATACATATGGCCATCATTGTCAAAAGTGATGGGTTTGGCAATATGTTCGTAACCATGCTCAGCATTTCTATAGTCGTCAAGGAGCATTAACTCTCCCTCTCCTTCCGGTATCAGGTTTCCTTTGGAAAGTTTGTGCCGGTAAACTTCTCCCGCAGTGCTTAGGTATAAGTAGCCTTTATGGATACGCATGGCTGTTCCGTAAGTGCCCTTCGCACCATAATCACCCCAGCTCTCGATGATATCCGCTTTACCATCTCCATCAGAATCCCGCAGGGCAATATTTTCCCTTTCGTTCTGCGCAAACCTGAGTTTAACATAAATATCACCATTGTCATTAACCGCCAGATGCCTTGCCTTTCCCACGCTATCGGCAACTACAACCGCCTCAAAACCATCGGGTAGAGCCAAACCTCCATTATCTGGGTCACCCGGGGGTAATTTCTCCCTGCAACCCACAGAAAACATTAAGATGGTCAATGGTAAAACCAATCGCACGATATAGTAAAAAGTATAGGACATAGAAATGTGTTAGATGATGCTATAAAAAGGCAGGTGATCCTAATGCTGCATTTCCAAAATATCTAACACCATTGATAACTTCTTTTCCACCATCTCATCATCTTCGAAATCCTCACGTAGTGATCACTATGCTTGGTTTCGCTTCTACTGACGCTACTGGCGCTTCGGTCAGCACCAGTCCGTCCGGTCAGCATCCCAGATTTGATCTGACGAAAAATACGCTCAACACTAATATCAGATACTACGAAAATGCACACGGGCCCTCCAAAATTAGTAAATACCTATTAAATTTATTGATGTGTCAAGTGAAAATGCGAACGATATCCGGAAATACCTCAAGAGTTCACAGAAGTCTGAACGAAACATAATGAATTCAATTTTCACCATACAAGTCTCTGATAAAATTCACAGCATGATAAAACCGCTATCAATTTGAATCCGGCACTAAAATCCTACCTCTCTGAGCAGCTCGGTACGATTTCAAATATCGTCCCGATTTCCGGAGGTGATATTTCAACCGCGTATTGTGCAACCACGGCTTCCCAACAATTTTTCATAAAGACCAGTATAAGGAATGAAAGCCTCGATATGTTTCAAACTGAAAAACTTGGATTGGAGGAAATCGCCGCTACTAACTCAATAAGAACTCCGGAAGTACATTTCTGTGGTCAATCCGAATCCATTTCTTTTCTGGTGATGAATTATATTAAGTCAAAAACTCCCGAATCAAAAGATTTTCAACAGTTAGGGATTCAAATGGCTCGATTACATCAATGCCATAAGAAAGAATATGGCTGGACTAAAGATAATTACATTGGTGTCTTACCACAATCAAATCAAATTATGACCGATTGGGTGGAATTTTATGTAAAAAACCGGTTATTGCCGCAGATGACTTTGGCTAAACATCGGAGATTCCTCGATCGGAAGGAAGTACCAGACCTGGATAAAATGATGGATATCTGTCATCTCAACTTATCGTCTGACATTCCCTGTCTTTTACATGGAGACCTGTGGGCGGGTAATTATTTAATTGACCAGGATGGTATACCCTA
>JBGTCB010000907.1:0-3788 GCA_041748995.1 Saprospiraceae bacterium
CTGAACCAACCCGCCATCCCAGGTAGCTTCCGTGTTATAGCTATGCCAAAATTTCAGAAGGGTAGCACTGCCTGGTATAACGGGATCGGATAAAACAAGATATTGATCGTTAGGAGAAGATACATCGGGTGCAAACCATACTCCTGTACCCGCATAGGGATTGATGTTTGTAATCGACCAGTTGCCCAATCCCGCATTAGTTGCCATCACATGCCAGTCATCGGTCACGGTTTCCGCATCTTCGAGAGCAGTAAAGAGGGAAGTATCAATACCCGGGTCAATAGTTACTTTAAATGTATAGGTGTCTGATTGACCTGCAGCCAGGGTGGTTGCCGGGAAAACCACTGATCCACCCACCAGGGATCCTTCGTTACTGGCTGACCCGATCACGTAAGCCGTATTTGCTGGAATTTCATCGGTGACAACCACATTGGTGACAGGTACTTCAGACAGGTTGGTGAGGTTAATGCTATATATCAGCATATCCCCTCCACCAGCCAGCAATTTATCAACCGTTTTTGTAACCGACAGATTACAGGAAGGAGGCAGGTCGAAGGACTCCACTCCATCCAGCACATTATCGGAAGAACCCTGGCTCGCGCTGAATCCCAGGCCTCTTTTTGCAAAAGCTTTCCAGATCAGGCATTGGTTGGCACCACCGTATAGCAATTGATCTGCAGTAAGGATAGCGTTACGGCCATCTACAAAGCCCGGATTGCATACCTGTAACCTGAGGCCTTCCATTACCAGATGCATGGCCAGGTTATTTCCACCGGTTCCGCTATAGAGATCCGGATCAAATCCATATTCCTCAATCAATAGCCAGGTCATTTCCCAAATCATGGCACCCCAAACCGATCCCACTCCATGAGGAACGGCCTCACTTTTTATTGAATCATACGTGTGCGGATTGATGCCCAAATCCGTGCTGTAGGGGAAGGTTCTGATGCCATTGCCGGTGGTTGGTTGATCCAGGACATAGGTACCTATTCCCCGGCCGTTAGTGCCCACATCACTGGGCTTCATTGTAAGCATGAGCCCGAACCAGTCACTCCATCCCTCACCCATTTGTTCCTGATTTGAAAGGCATGATGCGTTAGCCGGGCCTCCGGTAAGCCGGTTAGAAATTCCATGACCATACTCATGGGCAATGACTCCGTTGTCCAAATCACTATCGGTTAGTGCAAGTTGTAATCTTAGATTTACTCCTGGTAGCAAATTGAGAATAGTCTGACCATCTGCCTGACTGATCATCAGAGTTGGGATCGTGACACTTCCACCAACCGCACCCGGCCCCATACTAAATGGTGGATCAGGCACATTATTAATTACGATGACCCCTACGGCTCCTGCATTCTGGGCATTTAAGGCTTTCAAACCAAATTCGCAGCCTGCCCCGTCAATCACTGCAATTTTTCCACTCAGTGCATTGGTCAGGGCATTACACCCCAAAGCAGGCGATCCTGATCCATCATTTACCAATACCAGATCACCGGTAACACTAAAGTGTAATGGACCGAAGTTGGCACGAACCGCACCATCCTGTAAGGTTAGGCTCATCGGACTGTTAACTGTAATATTGACTGCGGTGCTAACATCCCAGAGAAACATCTGCATTCGTGGCAACGATCCATCTGGTGGCGTGGAAAAGTTGGCATTATTTGTTCCACTGCCATCCTGGGCTTCTGCCAGGACATAGTCATTTCCCAGACCACCTTTTCCATAATTGTTTGCTTGAAAGTTACCACTGGCTTCATCGAAACCATATTGGTACCAGATATCATGCATCAAATTGTTCCAGTAAAATAGATTGGTAATGATAGCAGATTCATTGACCACCGGGGATTGTGAAAAGTCAAGGGGAAAGTCGAACTCAAGGTTTGCTCCTCCATCCGGACTAAACCCAGCCTGATTATTACTGTCCCGATCTTCATAAGCGTGTACGTTGTTACCTCTGGCAATAGTGAATTCAGCACCAGCCGAACCATTGGTATCGTGCCATCCAAAAGGTGAAGCGGTAGCATCAGCCGGGTTCATCACTACGGTACGCATCCCATGATTTGGGCTTTCGGTTCCAAGAGGGTAGACAGTATATGAATTCGGGCTTTGAAAATCATCGGTTACGTGTGTATCTTCAGAATGAACAAAGGTTTCCTTCTTTGCAGTATGATGTGAATGTTCCCTGTTCTCAAAACCACCATGCTCCCAACTACAATTGACTGTCCAGTTGGTTTTGTCTACCACTTGTCCGGTATTGGCATCTACCCGGATATCCCACCAATCTGCTGAATGGACATCCTTGATGACCAAATTCCAGCAAAGTATCAGACGTCCGTCATCCACCAATTGATATATCAGCGAGTGGGGTATGTCTTCCTGAGAAATGCCCGCATCATTAAACTTGCCGGGTTCCATCACTTTCACATTGGACGGACCAGCCAGATTCAGATGACGGGCTGCCGAAGAAAGTGCGTTTTCCGCTGAAATGCCTGCATTTGTATTGTTTATTCTGCTCTGCAATTTGCTTACAAAGCTGGAGGTCGAATAAACGAGTTCGCCTTCAGCGGAAATATGGAGACCCATGATGGCATTATATATCCTGATCCCCTGGAAGCGTTGCTGCAGGTAATATGTCTTATGCCTGTAGAGTTTGTTATGTAGTTATTGGAGACAACATAATCCATCATGTCGGAGGATGCCAGTCCAAACCGGGTGGCGGCACTCTTGAAATATTCTTGCCTCAATCCATCGGTCGGCTGTGCGGTTAAGGAAAGGCTGACGAGCAAGTGTAATAGGAGAAGAACTGTTCTTGGCATATAGAAAAGTATTGGAAGGCTTCGAAGTTAACAGATGTTCTAATTTTTGGAGACGGAGCAAAGCTACTAAAACATCGCGACAAAACAGTTCATGTTTTGGTATGAAAAACAAGGGTAAAAAGGAACCTGAGCATGACGAAATCAAAAAGCTCACTGAGTCTGTTCTAAATAAGCAATTGCTTTGTTTTTAGGCAACAATGGTTCAGGCAGGTTTTGACGGTTAGGTGTTTCTATTTCAAAAATCAGGATGATGACAGATTTGGAGGGGAGCGAAAACTGAACAACTGGAAAGTGCCTTTGCCAGCGTGTGGAAATAGGCTGTTACAAAAGACCTTTTTTAACTGTAAATCCCCACGTTGCAAAAAAGGGTAGAAGAAAATCTAGTACTTAGACCTCACGAGAAGCAGACACTTAAGTACGAAGCCCTGATACGGTCTGATGGTACTCATTTGAACCATTGCGACTTGATGGTACCTCTAATATGATGAAAGAGTGGTACTGCAACTAAAATATAAAAAAATTGGTTAAGTCCGAAGCAGGGCATTTCTTATACAAAATATTAACCCTGTTTATTCAGATTCCAGATTAAAATGCCAGTTTTTCCTTCAAGATTTGATATTGAGCGTCCACTACTGATTCATTATACCCATGTCCTGCATCAGGTATTAAATAATATGCTTTATCAGCAGCCGTAATTTTATCAAAATACGGTTTATTAATCTTGGATGACGTAAGTATATCTTTTTCTCCCTGTATCAAATAAATTGGGATTTGAAATTTAAGACCATCCCGGTTAAAATTCACATCCGCTGCCATTGATTTTATACCCAGCTCTTCATGACCGGCAAAATGCAAAAACGAATAATCGTCTCCATTATACCTGTCATTGTTGTCAGTTTCATTATCGTAATCCGGAGCCAGCTTCCACCAGTCAGCCGGTGCAGGTGTGGATGACTCCTGTTCATATTTCTT
>JBGTCB010000908.1:0-15104 GCA_041748995.1 Saprospiraceae bacterium
GAGTGATCTATTATATTACCTTGATGATTTGGTACTCAAATCTAATCCTTGTCAGGTTTTTATTTATGAAGGTGATAATGATATAAGTTCGGGCAAGACTACTGAACAGATCATTAGGGATACTGAAGCCGTGTGTCAGAAGATCTGGTCCACTAATCCGGATATCACCATTGTTCTGATATCTGCAAAACCCAGCGTGGCTCGATGGCACCTTAAAGACCAATATGAGCAACTTAATCAAGCATTTAAAGACATGGCAATTACTCATGGTAAACTGGAATTTGCTGATGTATGGACGCCTTCGCTTGACCCGGATGGGATGGTTTTTAAGGATATTTTTCTTGAGGACAACCTCCATATGAATGCGAAAGGATATGCAATCTGGAAAAAGACTCTCCAGCCTTTCCTGAGAAAGTGTGACTGATTGCCAGGAAATGGCCTGACAGAAACGATCTGAAAATGAACGGGTCTCAAAGGACAGGTCACTCTGTCAACCCGATGACCACACTGGCCGTGTCTTTCAAATCGGTAGCAGTAGTCCACTTTGAAGAGTAAATATATTTGATGCCTGGTACTTGCGGTTTTAGCAGAGTCTGACACAGGCTCATTAGAATAAATGCTAATAAAATCAACGGGAGGTCATATAGTATCGGATTTTATCGTTTATAGAGAAAGAAACGAATAATTTTCTTAGTTCTAAATGTCCAGATACAACTACTTTTTTATTCTACTCAGTTTACTGCATGGTATCTCAACCCTTGGAGGACAGACAGTGGGCCGATGGAATATTCCTGTAACGGATATTGAAGGTACGACCTTGCTCAATGGTCTGAGTGGAGGTTTGAATAGCCCTCAGTTTTCATCGATCTTTCTAAATGCAGATAGCTTATCCGACCTTTTTGTTTTCGATCGCAGCGGTAGTAAGATCCTGACTTTCATTGCTGATTCTGCTTCATCGAAATATCTCCATCAGGCTGAGTATGAAGCATTTTTCCCGGAGTTGCAGGAGTGGGCACTTCTACGTGATTTTAATGGTGATGGTTTACAGGATATCTTTTCCTTCTCGACAACCGGGGTTCCCGGCATTGATGTCTACCGTGGCAGGAGTGACCAGAATGGACTACACTTTGAAAAAATAGTTTTTAATAATCCGGTGCAGGTTCTGGGATATCCTACTTCCAGTGGGAGTATTGCCAATATATTTGTCTCGGCTATCGATATACCAGCAATTGCTGATATGGATGGAGATGGAGATCTGGATATTCTGACTTTTGAATCTGGTGGAGCGAGACTATACTACTATAGAAATCTCAGTGTCGAAAAAGGGCTTGGGCCCGATACGTTGGATTTTGATCTTGAAGATCGATGCTGGGGAAAGATAGTTGAGAGTTTTAACACTAATGACGTCATATTGTCTGCCGATTCAACTCAGTGCCCAACCTTTAACCAAAATGCCCGGCTCCATACCGGTTCGACGGTTACTGTCTTTGATGGAGACATGGATGGGGATATGGATTTGATATTGGGTGATATCACGTTTGAGACGGTACTTTATCTGGAAAATGGAGGTACTCCAGGGAATGCGTGGATCATTTCCCAGACCAATAATTTTCCAAATGGGAGTGACCGAATTTCGATTCCATATTTTCCGGCTGTTTATTTTCTGGATATAAATCATGATGGGATTAATGATATTCTGGCATCACCTAATGAAAAGGATTCCCGGGAAAATGTAAATGTATCATGGTATTATTCTGGTCAGGAGGGAAATGAGTTCATGCTTGAAAGTAAGTCCTTCCTCAATGATGATATGCTGGATTTTGGAACTGAAGCCAATCCAATGTTCATTGATTATAATGGAGATGGATTGATGGACTTAGTTGTGGGAAGTCGTTTTCATGAGGATTATAACCCAGCAAATCCCTCACAGCTATTTCTTCTTGAAAACACCGGATCTCTAAATACACCCGAATTTACACTGGTTGACGAAGATTGGCTTCAATTGTCCACCCTGGTCAATGAAGTAGATGCTCTTTTTCCTACTTCCGTCGATATTGACGGAGACGGTGATTATGATCTGGTGATCGGTAATAAATTTGGGAAGCTGATTTTGATCGAAAATGTGGGAATTGAAAACGGACCCTTCGAAATGGGCAATGTCATCTATCCCTGGTTTGATATTGATGTTGGTTTCGGCAGTATTCCCACCTTTGCTGATATCGATGGTGATGGACTGCTAGACATGTTGGTGGGAGAAGAAAGAGGAACGATCAACTTTTTCAGGAACCTGGGTAGCAAAGAAGTTCCCTTATTTCTGCCTGATCCGAAGGCTCCGGAGAACTATGAGGAATTTGGCGATATCGACACCAGACAGAATATCGCGGTCTTTGGAATGTCTGCTCCGACAGTCTTCCACAGCCAGGATACGACATTTCTTCTTGTTGGCACCGCCTTTGGCAACCTCCTACTTTATGACATCACCGATGTATCTCCTACAGATATACTAATACCTTTAAGCAATCATCCGATAGCAGGCATCCACGAGGGTAACCGGTCAAAACCAAGTCTGTCGGATATCGATTTGGATGGATTTCTGGAGATGATGGTAGGAACAGCCCGTGGAGGCATCAATTTGTATAAGACTAGTTTTCCGTCTGGGGTGATTGTCCCCATCAAGGAGTATGCAGACTCAGACCTGATTACCATTTTCCCAAGTCCGGCGCTTGAATCTGTTTTCATTCAATCAACAGTCTTTTTCCATAGGATCATGCTATACAATACCACCGGTACAGTTGTGATGGAATGGAATGGTACTGACCTTGACCTATCTCTACCGGTGCAAAACCTTGCTCCCGGGATCTATTTTGCTTCCGTCCTGACAGACCGGGGGCAAGTCGTCAAAAGTTGGGTTAAATTATAGGTAGTCTCAATTTTATCTCTCCTTCTTTCTTTTGCTAATCTAAAGGTCTCTTAGAATCTGGGGCCGAAAAGTAAGGTGCCGATGCGGACTAAAGTACTACCCTCTTCCAATGCCAGCAGATAGTCATCAGACATACCCATAGAAATTTCCTTAAATGAAGAGTCTTCAGCATAATATTTTGACTTTAGGTTATCAAAAATCCGCTTAAGTGTTCGAAATTCCCCTTTGATCTGCTCCTCATCATCAACAAAACTGGCCATTCCCATCACTCCACATACTGTAAGATGAGGCAGCGGATCTTCCATGATTTGCTTCATAAAATTTTCCAGTGCAGTAACTTCTATTCCAAACTTGGTCTCCTCCAAAGCAATACGGATTTGCAACAATACCGGTATAGAGCGGTTCCATTTTCCAGCTTGTTTGTTGATCTCAAAGGCAAGATCAAATGTATCTACCGAATGAATCATGCTGATAAACGGAGTTATATATTTCACCTTATTGCGCTGCAAGTGGCCAATTAGATGCCATTCAATATCGGGAGGCAGACTATCTTTTTTTTCCATTATTTCTTGTACACGATTCTCACCAAAGATGCGCTGCCCCTGATCGTACATAATCAGGATCTTTTCGATGGATTGTGTTTTTGAAACGGCAACTAAACGGGCTCCAAACGGTTTTACTTGCTGCAATATAGAGTCTCGCAAAATGTAGAGATTAACTGGATTCTTTCAGATAATATTTATCAATTAATACAAATGTAAAAATTCAAAAGCCGTTACAATCATAAATTTTGTCACCATTAACTTTATTTTACAGACAATTAGAGATATAACTTAAAAGTCATTTTACTATGCCCGAGTCTGATATAAGGCAGTCATTCTCTATTCATCCCTATAAGATTTTTGTTGGTCTGCTTATCGCGGCAATAGCAATCCTTTTTTTCAGTCTCACCATTGCCTACGCATACACCCGGGTTCAGAAAGGTATTGAACCGATCCGGGTACCCTGGATCTTTATCATAAATAGCTTGTTGCTGATCGGATCATCCATCAGTCTGGTGCAAGCAAAAAAGGCTTATCAGGACGATAATACGAACCAATACAAGCGATGGCTATTACTGACAATCTTGACGAGTTTGATCTTTATGGTGGGACAGGCTTTTGGATGGTACCATTTGATCGAATCAAGTTTGCCTTTGGGAATTGATAATGGGGTATCGTATCTCTATCTGATTTCTGGAGTTCATTTCGCCCATATACTTGCAGGTCTCCCCTTTCTGATTGGATTTTACCGGACGGCGGTCATACGGATGGTAGAGCCGGTTAGTGTTTTGCTTTACTTCAGTGATCCGGAAAAGAAGATGAAGTTAGAGCTACTATCAATCTACTGGCATTTCCTTGATCTACTATGGATATACCTGGTGGTATTTTTTGGAGTTAATTCGTTTATTTAGTGTTTCCTTTTAGAATAAATCAGGGATTAAGGTTTGATTAATACTGCCAGTTGTCCCGGATCATTCGATAGCTCTTCCGAACAAACCGACGGTAGCGTTTATAGTAATCCCGGTAATAACTTGTACTATTTGACACTCCACGTTGCAAAGTAAGTGCATCATCGCGCACATCCTGACCTGGTAAAAAGCCCTGCTCCTGCATCCAGAGGTCGTTAAATATCTTACTGAGATAACGACTGCCATGATCAGACAGTAAGATCACCACTACATCGCTTTCGGTAAGCTCGTCTTTCATCTGGTAGACCGCCTGAAGGGCCGCACCGCTTGAATAACCAACAAAGAGTCCTTCCTCCTTGGCCAACTCTCTAACTTTCAGTGCAGCATCTTTATCACTGACCCGGATAAATTCATCAATGACGGAGAAATCAACGTTGGCAGGAATGATGGTTTTTCCCAAACCTTCTATCCTTATTGGCTTAATCACACTTCGATCGTAGATTCCGGTTTCATGAAATTTCTTCAGAACAGATCCATATCCATCAACTGCTATCACCTTGATATCCGGGTCTTGTTCTTTTAAAAACCGACCAGTACCGCTGATAGTACCTCCCGTTCCGGCACAGCATACAAAATGCGTAATTTTTTGACTGGTCTGCATCCATATTTCAGGACCGGTGGTCAGATAGTGTGCCTCCATGTTGTCCGTATTGAAATTCTGGTTCAGGTAATACGAGTTCGGTATCCGGTCTCGCATTGATTTAGCCTGACTGTAGTAGGATAGCGGATCTTCAGGAGCAACATCTGCCGGACAAACGATAACCTCAGCACCTAATGCTTTCAATGCCTGTATCTTTTCCTCACTTGCTTTTGATGTGATGGTAAGGACACATTTATATCCTTTGATAGCACATAAAAGTGCCAGACTGAAACCGGTATTACCAGAAGTAGCCTCAATAATGGTGCATCCCGGACGAATCTTACCAGCCTGTTCCGCTTTAGCCACCATATAGCGCACAATACGGTCTTTGGCAGAAAGTCCGGGATTGTAAGCTTCAACCTTTGCTAAAACTGTGGCTGGTATGTCCTTTAATTGCTGAAGTTTTACCAGGGGAGTGTTACCAATTGTTTCAAGTACGGTATCTAGATACATATAGGGAAGCTTTGATTTGCTTGCGTCTAGTGTTGCGATTCGCCAATAAATAGAGTATCTATCTTGTTCTTTTGCACCAACTTCATCAGAAACCTTAAGTACAATCGGCTATGTGCGGTTCTGCTTCACCTGCGCTACTGATGCTACTAACACCCGGTCAGCACCAGTCCGGTCAACAACATCCCATATTTGTCCTGGCGCAAAATAACTGCGTTTTATACTAACTTATTAAAATTCACTACACTTCGAAATATTCTTCAATCGGAGTCAAAGGTCTGTAATTTCTTTTACTTCTTAAGAAAAATCTGTTATGCCACAATCTCTTTCGCAATGAGTACTAAGCGATTAACCCAGGATCATTCAAAGTACTCTCCGTTTTTAGATTTTGCTGATTTATGACAATTTCTTTCAATTTTGCTTCAGAGTAACTTACCGATTTCAAGACTTTTCCATCACTCTTTCTAAATACCAGATACTGGCCACTCTTTTCAACAATTTCACCGTCGACACCCTGAATTTTTCGATAATGTTCAAGGGTATTTTGGGCATCTTGCAGATTGTCACAGGCCTTACTCATATTCGATCGCTGTACTTCATCAAAAAGTTCTTTGAAAGTCGAGCCCAGGCCGAACTCCAGGATCGCCCCGGACAACACATATTGAAGGTCAGCAAATGCATCTGCCGCTTCGACGATATCACCCTTGGTGATGGCATCCTTTAACTCCCGTAATTCTTCCTCTATGAGATTAATCCGCAGGCGACATCGATCCGGATTCGGAATCTGTGGACTGGAAAGTACCGGCAGGTCAAAAACTGCGTGAAAAGCAGCAACATCATTGAGAGCGTTGGGGTCCTCAAATTTTTTCATTGGATGATTATTCATTTGACCTGACCAAAATATTATTAATTCTTTAATATATGAAATTCATTTAGTAGGTGTATCCACTTTTTATCTTCAGACAATCACTAGATTTACTCGCTGCTAAAACTTTCTTACTGAGAAGACCTATGCACAAAATTGGAATAACCGGAGGTATAGGTGCGGGTAAAAGTACCGTTACACGCATATTTGAAGTACTGGATGTGCCGGTTTACAATGCAGATCAGAGGGCTAAAGCCCTGATGACTCACAACAAGTCTATCCGGGAACAAATTATCCGGTTACTGGGTCCTAAGGCTTATAATGCTGATCAAACCCTCAATACAGAATGGATTGCCGGAGTGGTATTTAATGACCGTTGGCAATTGAGCCGACTTAATGGTATAGTCCATCCAGCAGTTGAAAGTGATTATGACGAATGGCACCATAGCCAGTCAGGACTAGCCTATACATTGAAAGAGGCCGCATTGATTTTTGATGCAGGTAGCTATTTAACCCTGGATGCCACTATTGTTGTCGTTGCAGAGGAAGCACTCCGCATCGAAAGAGTAGTAGAAAGGGATCAGGTGCTTATCGAATCCGCTAAGTCCCGAATCGATCAACAATGGCCTGAAAGCCGGAGGATACAGTTAGCTGATTTCATAATTGACAACAATGAAATGATCCCCCTGATAACACAGGTATTGGATATCCACAGAGAGTTGACAGCATCTTAAAAAGCGACATCAGATTATCCTTTCCTTCTACCCTGCTTAAAACTCCGTATTTTTGCCTTGAAATAAGATCAGGCAAGCAATGGACGTCAAGACAGCAAACCAAACAGCTCAGGCATTGATAGAACTTGAGGACCACTATGGTGCTCACAATTACCATCCTCTACCGGCTGTGCTCTCCCGTGGGCAAGGTGTCTTTCTTTTTGATGTAGCAGGCAAACGTTACTATGACTTCCTATCAGCATACTCCGCGGTTAATCAGGGACATTGCCATCCACGTATCATTGAGGCATTGGTCCGTCAAGCCCAGGTACTTACCCTGACCTCACGGGCTTTTTATAATGATCAACTTGGTCCGTATGAAGACTATATCACCAGTTATTTTGGGTATCAGAAAGTGTTGCCCATGAATACGGGAGTAGAAGCTGTTGAAACAGCCATTAAACTCTGCAGGAAATGGGCTTATGCTGTAAAAGGGATCGAAGAGAATAAAGCCCGGATCATTTTTGTCAGCGGCAATTTTCACGGACGTACTCTCGGAGCAATCTCAGCATCTGTTGACCCCTCCAGCACCGGTGGCTTCGGACCTTACCTGCCAGGATACGATATCATACCCTATAATGATCCGGATGCTCTCGAAGCAGCTCTTCAACAGTCCGATATAGCCGGTTTTCTAGTAGAACCTATCCAGGGTGAAGCTGGTGTAATCGTACCGGATGATAATTACCTAAGTACGGTTGAAAAACTTTGCAAAAAACATCAGGTATTATTCATAGCCGATGAAGTGCAGACGGGAATAGCCCGTACGGGCCGATTACTTGGCTGTGATCACAGTAACGTAAGACCTGATATATTGATCCTCGGCAAGGCTTTATCTGGAGGAGTCTTACCGGTATCTGCCGTTCTTGCGGACGATCACATCATGCTTTGCATCAAGCCAGGGGAACATGGTTCTACTTTTGGTGGAAATCCATTGGCCTGTGCTGTTGCAATGGAAGCTCTGGCAGTAGTGAAAGATGAGCATTTAGCAGCCAATGCGGAAAAGTCAGGTGAGTTATTCCGTTCGCAGATGCGGTCACTCATGAATCAAAACGACCTTATCCGGGATGTACGGGGCAAAGGTCTTCTGAATGCGATAGAGATTAATGACGATCCTGAAAGTTCAACAGCATGGGAAATTTGCCTGAAACTCCGCGATGCGGGCTTGTTGGCAAAACCAACTCACGGCAACATTATCCGGTTTGCACCTCCATTAGTGATCACTGATGATCAATTGGAGGAAAGCTGTGAAATAATCGTCAACACAATCAATAATTTTTAACAATATCACGTTCATAGCACGACAGGAATTGTTCCAACTATAAAGTGAGATCGTATTAGTTAAGATCAATCGATCATCCAGGGTGATCATGATGTCTATGCTATCGAGATCAATCTTTAACAAAGACTCATCTCGTGCAGAATTTTTCTTATTAAATAAAGTCCTAATCTATATTATCCAGATAATCTTTACCTTTTGCATGATAAAGTGTTAAATTTGTCTAAAACCTCCCGGGATAGACAATGACAATGCCTTTGGAGACTTTTTTGGATAATGACAAGACAAAATCAATAGTTATGATCAGGAAGAATGCCTTGCTTTGCATCTTCGTCACGTTCATCGCTTTCTGTGCCAATGCCCAACGCACAATGGTGTATACGGAAGCCAACGCGAACTTTAAAAAAGGTCTGGAGTTTTTTGACCTTGGTGTCTACGGATTGGCTCAGGCAGAGTTTAAGAAAGTCCTTGAAAGACTGCAACCTGTCAATGAACCCGAATACCGGACGATAAAAACCAAGGCTGAGCTCTATTATGCTCGCAGTGCTGTCCGCCTTGATCAACCGGATGCGCAAAAGCTTATGCTGGATTTTGCCAGAAGACATCGACCTGATCCCACTGCCAATCAGGCACTTCTGGAATTGGCAGATTATTACTTCAACGCAAAAAAATATGATGAGGCTATAGAGTTCTATGCCAAAATGGATCAGCGGGGTTTTTCAGAAGAGCAAAGGAGTGAAATTATATTCCGGCATGGCTACTGTCTTTTTATGCGTAAACGCTATGACGAATCCAGAGCTAAATTTGGAGCTCTGATGAGTAAAGAGGGGCCCTATTATCATAGCGGTCATTATTATTTTGGGATGGCAAGTTTTTATGGCGAAGATTACGCCGAAGCTGTCAAAGCATGGCAGGTAGCTGAGCAATCGCCAGTTTACCGGGCACAAATCCCCTACTACGTCACCCAGATCTACGCTGCTGAAAAAGAGTACGATCAGCTGATCGCGTATGCAGTTCCACTACTCCAGAATTCCAGATTAAAAAACGATGCTGAAATCCAGCAACTTGTCGGCCAGGCTTATTTTGAAAAGGGAGACTATGTCAATGCCCTCCCTTATCTCGAATATTATGAAAGTAATTCCCGAAAATTACGCGTAGAGGATTTTTATCAATTGGGGTTTGTTCAATACCAGAATGGAAAATTTAAGGATGCTATTGAGAGTTTCCGCCAACTGGATAAGACAAATACAGCTATGGGGCAGTCTGCCATGTATTATCTGGCTGATTGCTATTTAAAAACCGGGGATCAGACTTCTGCACGGAATGCTTTTCAGATTGTTTCTAAAAATTCCTTCGACCCCGCTTTACAAGAAGATGCTTTATTTCAATTTGCTAAACTCAGTGTCGAATTACATTTTGATCGCGATGCTGTTACTACACTTCGTCGATTCCAACCATCATCTAAATACTATGCCGATGCTCAGGAACTTTTGAGTGAGACTTTGGTAAATACTAAAGATTATAAAGGGGCCATTAAGATCATCGAAAGTCTCCCGGATCAGTCACCCAGAATAAAGGAAGCCTATCAGAAAGTAACCTATTATCAGGGAATTCAGGATTATGTGGAAAAGAACGCAGGAAGTGCTCTTGACTACTTCAATAAATCATTAACTGTACCGGTCAATGCCCGGATTAAAGCATTATCGACATTCTGGGTTGGAGAAATTCATTTTTATCAAAAAAAGTATGCCGTAAGTAAAGGAGATTTTGACCGGTTTATCACCATGGCAGGAGGTCTTAGCGACCTTCCGGCAACCTCTTCCATTCCCGCGGCTCATTATACTCAGGGCTATAACTATCTTAAAACCGAAGATTATAATAATGCCCTCAAGCATTTTGAATCTGCCATCCGGCATATTCCAACATTACCAGAATACAATGAAGTTTTGGGAGCTCTGGTTTTACCCGATGCTTTTCTTCGTGCCGGAGATTGTAATTTTAAGCGAAATAAGTACGATCTGGCTTTGAATTATTATGACAAAGCCATTGCAAGGGAAGCACCTGGATTTGAGTATGCATTATTTCAAAAAGCTATTATCCAGGGTTTGCAGGGCCAAAATACTAACAAAATAATTGCATTGCAAAAGCTAGTTGAAAATCATCAGAATTCACCCTATGCGGATGATGCACTTTTAGAGTTGGGAGATACTTACATAATAATGAACCGGCCCAATGATGCCATCCGGGTGCTGGATCAACTTGTGAGTCAATTTAGGGGAAAATCCGAACTCATTAATGCCGCATATTTAAAACTTGGATTGGTGAGCTACAATCAGGGACAACTTGAAAATGCTCTCGAATATTATAAGACCATATTTAAGAATAACCCTTCATCGAAAGAAGCTAAGGATGCCTTGGCAGCCATAGAGGAAATCTATGTTGAAGACCTGGCACGGCCAAATGATTATGTGAAATTCGTCGAATCAATACCCGGATACAAAGTCAGTGATGGTGAAAAAGATTCATTGAATTATCTGGTTGCCCAACGACTTTATGAAAATGCTGACTATGATCGTGCTGTAATTGCATTTACCGAATATCTTGAAAAATATCCCAGGGGATTCCATGCTTTGGAAGCGATTTACAACCGGGGAGAATCATACAGCATCATAAGAAATTTCGACAATGCATTAAAGGATTATGAAGCGACAATTAATCGCGGCCAAAGTGCCTATTACCTTTTGTCTTTAGAAAAGGCTGCATTAATCAGCTATAATTATGCAGAGCAATTTGAGAAAGCTTTTGATTACTACTCGAAATTAGAGTCTCTGACCAATGACCCTCGGGTGAAGTTTGATGCCCAAATGGGTGCAATGCGTTCAGCATACCGAATTGGTAAAAAAGATATCGCGGGTACATATGCCAGTAAAGTCATGAGTAATCCGGGTGCTTCAGCGGAAGAAATAGCCGTAGCTCAGTTTTACCGGGGGAAATTAGTATATGAAAATAGACAGTATGATGAGGCGCTGCGATTGTTTAACGAAGTTGTGGCCAATTCGGACAACGAAAACACTGCTGAAGCACGCTATTTGATTGCTGAAATCCACTATGTAAAAAAGGACTATGATCGCGCAGAAGAAGCTTGTCGAGCTTCTTATAGTGCAAGCAGTGCCTATCCATATTGGGTAGCAAAAAGTCTGATATTACTGAGTGATGTTTTAGTGATGAAAAAAGATTTTTTCAATGCACGAGCTGCACTTGAGGCTGTTATTGATAATTTTTCTGATGATGCAGAATTAGTCGAAATAGCCAGGACCAAAGTGACTAATATCGAACAGGAAGAACAGAAGATCAACCGGATTGATAGTGGTGACAATGGTTCTAATAAATAAATTCCAAGCAAACAGACACCATGAAACATTATATTGTATTTCCGATTCTTTTAGTTTTATCCGGTATCTCGGTTGTCGCATCCGCTCAGGATCTTCGGACGGAAACCGTGGAAGTCGTTAAAAACTTTGAAGCCCGACTGGCAGATGCCAACAAACAACGATTGGAACCAGCACCTGAAGTTAAGGAAGTAACTGATCAGAAATTTGAATACCAGATTGAAGAAAAGCTGATGGTGGTTGAATACCTCTCACCAACCATTCGCCCTATTGGTATTTCAACTGATCCATTAGATCCCGGATATAATGGCTTTGCAAAAGCCGGATTTGGTTATCCACTATCACCTTACCTTGACGCAGGTTACCTCTTTGGTTCTCAATCATCATCTAATTTACTGGCTAGAATTACTCATCATAGCGCCCATGATAAAAATTATGAAAATCAGCGGTTTTCAGATAATGATGTGTTGCTTAAAGGTACGCTACAGACAAATCGTGGCATTGCACTGGATGGATATGGATCGGTCAGTTCTGACAATTATTCTTTTTTTGGCTATGACCATGAGGACACCACAAAGACGTTTACTGCGGAGGATGTCAAGAATAAACTAAACCTATATCAATTAGGTTTAAAGATTTACAACAGTAGCGAGACAAATTCCACTTTAAATTATTGGGCAGGATTCGATGTTTATCGCTTTGCCAATAATTTTGCAACCCGGGAGACCGGATTAAATCTTGATCTGGGATTGACAAAATGGTTTGGTGACAATCCACTCAGTATCGTTCTCGGTACCGATCTGACCCGGCTAAAAGATACCACTATTCAAAAACTCAATAATTTTTACATTAACCCGACTTTTAGTTTTGGTACTTCTTCCCTTCGATTTAAAATGGGTGCCCAGTTAGCAACATCAAACGAAGAATACTTCATATTTCCAGATGTTGAATTGCTGGTAAGTCTGGCAGGTAATGGACTTTCAATTTTTGCCGGAGCTGATGGTGGTTTGCGAAAGAATAACTTCAAAATACTATCCGCCTACAATCCATTCCTGGTATCCGAACTATCCGATATCCGCAACAGTCAGTTTTATGATTTCTATGCCGGTATCAAAGGAGTGGTCTCCGGTATCGAGTATAGTGCCCAGGCAGGTTTCAAACCTACCAATGACCTGGCTCTTTTTGAAGTAAATTTAGACAAACCCTGGAACCGCTTTAATATTCTATATGATACAGCCAGCATCATCTATATCCAGGCATCCTTAAAAGGTCAGTTATTAAACAATCTGGATATTTCAGGGAGTTTAGTGCAGAACTTCTATGATTTAAATAATGAAGAGAAAGCATGGTATCTGCCTCAATTTCAAGGAAATATAGGTCTCAGTTATCTGGCTCTCGAACAACAATTAAGATTGAAGGCGGAGGTCTATGTCAACGATGCGGTCCCTTTTAAAACCCTGGAACAACCAAATGAGCCCAACTTATTGTTTGATATAAGTCTGGGTGCAGACTACTTTCTGACAGAAAATTTTGGCCTCTTTCTTCATCTCAACAACCTTGCAACCAATAAATACCGTCGCTGGTACGGTTATCCGGGATTTGGTTTAAATGTACTCGGAGGAATTACAGCAAGATTTTAAAGCCGCTTCTCATTTCTTAAGTGCATTCGGTGGATAGATTCTGGGGCACCCCTATAAAAAAGAATCTATCATATGCAACCATTTATTACTGACTGCGTCTTTACCAGAACAAACTTTACAGAATGAAAACATCTATCATATTTCTATCATGTATTTGCTTATTTATAACGAATTCCTTCGCTCAGAATTTCTGGAAGGGATCCATAACCGGAGAAGGTCCAATAATAGTGAAAGAATTGAAATTGGATCAATTTTCAGGAATCAGAAACGGATATAGCTGCGATGTCTACATCACCCAGGGACAAACGCAAAAAGTAGTCCTGGAGGGTCAGCAAAACATTCTGGATAATCTAAATCTGGAGGTTTCTGGTGGCGTGTTAAAAATCAAATATGACAAAATGGTCAGGAGAGCTGAAACTGTCAAAATTCATATTACAATGAAGACTTTGACAGAAGCTAGTCTGAGCGGATCGGGTAGCCTGGTCACAGTGGACAGATTTCAGAATTTATCCAATTTGAAGGTTTCTGTTTCCGGATCTGGAAATATGGGCCTCAATGTTAATGCCCGGGATATTGAAATTGGGATCAGTGGCTCAGGAGATATCGCGCTACAGGGAAGTGCTGAGGATCTAGATGTTACGATCAGTGGTTCAGGTGGAGTCGATGCAAGAGACCTCGCGGCATCAGGTTGTTCGGTTTCGATAAGCGGATCGGGTAACGCGACTGTTTTTGTACGTGATGAGATCAATGCCAGAGTATCAGGAAGCGGGAATATTCGATACAAAGGTGATGTAGCTAAGGTTTATTCCAGAGTGAGTGGGTCAGGGAACATTCGCTCTATTGATTAAAAACTTAAGTGACAATCCGTACTGCAATTAAATCAAGAGGAGAATACATTACAGGGCTATCAGCGGGTTTGTATCTTTACCAGATAAACTGGTGAGGATTTCCATGATTGTAATTAAAGTTGGGACCAATGTTCTGTCGGCAGAGGATGGTTCAATTGATTCTAAAACACTTTTCAATCTGGCCGAACAGATAGTCACCCTTAAATCAAAGGGAGAAAAGATTATACTAGTCAGTAGTGGAGCGGTTGGTGCCGGCAGAAAAGCGATTACCCCGACCAAAATCTTAACCAGGGTAGAACGTCGGCAACTTTTAGCTGCCGTTGGCCAACCCAAACTCCTTCAGCAGTATATGGATTTGTTTGAACGGCATGGCATTCATGTAGCCCAGATACTTGCAACAAAGGAAGACTTCAGAGATCGTAAACATTATCTGCACATGCGCAACTGTTTTCGGGCTCTTTTAGCAGAGAATGTGATTCCGATTGTAAATGAAAATGACGTGATCGCAGTTGATGAGTTAATGTTTACGGACAATGACGAACTCGCGAGTCTGGTGGCAGGGATGATGGATGCCAGCGCACTTTATATATTGACGAATGTCGATGGAGTGTTCCAGGGTCCTCCGGGAGATGCGGGTTCTTCTCTGATTAGGTCAGTCCTCCCGGATTCCCCTTCGATTTCTTCTTTCAAGTCCAATCATACCTCTAGTTTTGGACGGGGTGGAATGGCGACCAAGTATCGTATGAGTAGACGACTGGCATCGATGGGCATTGATGTGCACATTGCTAACGGA